>NZ_LOKY01000003.1:0-237214 GCF_002211315.1 Rhizobium sp. R693
CGACAAGGCCCGAGAACTGCGCGTGGCGCTGCGCGAGCGGATGTTTTACGTGCGGCTGCGGACGATGACCAAGAACCGCATCGTCACGGTGTTCGATCGCTATCCGGAGCAGACGGCGCAGTTGAAGACGCTCGGCGACCTGTTCGGCAAGGCCGGCCGCGTCCAGCTGGCGCAGGTCAACGTCTCAGAGATCGACCGCATCCAGATTGATCGTGGTCTCGCCTTCATCGGCGACATCGATGGGCGGATCAAGCAGTCGGAAGCAACGATCCGGGCCATGACCAAGGCCAATGCCAATGTGAGGCTGTTGAAGACAATCCCCGGCATCGGCGAGTTCTTCGCCCGGCTGATCGACGCGGAAATCGATGACATATCGCGGTTTCGCAATGCCAAGAAGCTTGCCGCCTATGCCGGCCTTGTACCCTCGACCTATTCCAATGGCGGCAAGACCTTCCATGGCAAGATCATCAAACAGGGCAACAAGTGGCTGCGCTGGGCTTTCGTGGAAGCGGTCTCGCCGGCCATCGCCAGCGATGCGCAACTGCGCGCCCAGTACGAACACCTGAAGTTTAGCGGAGTAAACAAGGCGCGTGTTGCGATCGCGCGCAAGCTTTTGACGATCGCCTTCCAGATCCTGCGTGACCAGCGCGCCTACGAGCCGCGCGGCGAAAGCCCCACGGAAGGCGCGTCGGCGATATCCCGGTTGTCCTGATGATCGTCCAGCGAGCCCGGCAGGTCTGGGCTGCGCTCCTCAAGGAGAATGGGAAACCGGGAGCCGAACGCCATACTGTGACCGAAGCCACAGGGCATCAGGGTCACGCATTGGAGCATGGTTCACGAACCGACGGACGCAAACAACCTGTCCAGCGGACGGAGAAGATTTAGCCGATCGGCCAAAACGCCGGTCAAACCATAACCGAACCCAAGGAGAAGCCGGCAAATGGCGGTGTTTTGTCCCTTGTGTTCTTTCATTGGAGAATTTTCATGAAGATCACTTGGCTTGGTCATTCCGCTTTCCGTATCGAGATCGGAAAGGCGAAAATCCTGCTGGATCCGTTTCTCACGCACAATCCGTCCTTTGCAGGGCAGAATGCAAAGGATGTCGCGAGCGGTGTCACCCATATCCTGCTGACGCACGGTCACGGCGATCATGTCGGCGATACCGTAGCACTTGCCAAGGAGACCGGCGCCGTCGTTCTCGCAAACGCCGATCTTGCCGCCTGGCTGGGCTCGAAAGGCCTGAAGAAAATCGAAGCGGGCAACACCGGCGGTACGATTTCGTTCGACGGTTTCTCTGCGACCTTTACCAATGCGCTGCATTCATCCGCGCAGATCACCGAGGACGGCGTTTCACACGCCCTCGGCAATGCCAACGGCCTGATGCTGCACTTCGATGAGGAAGCTTCTATTCTGGCCATGGGCGATACCGACATCTTTTCGGACATGGCGCTGATCAACGAACTGCATCAGCCGGATATCGGCTTCGTGCCGGTCGGTGACCGCTTCACCATGGGCGGCGCGGTGGCGGCACTCGCCTGCCAGCGCTACTTCAACTTCAAGACGGCCATTCCCTGTCACTATGGCACCTTCCCGATCATCGACCCGACGCCTGAGAAGTTCGTCTCCGGCATGGAGGGATCGAAGACAGCGGTGAAGACGCCGAAGCCGGGCGAAAGCTTTTCTCTCTAGGTCTACCGAAATCGCTTCGATTTTGGAGGCGGAATTCTACGCTATCCAAAGGCCATGCCCGTTGCGCATAGCGGGCATGGCCTTTATAGCGGGTAGGAAAAATCCTATCCGGAGAATACCATGTCCGTCGACTTTGCCACCGTTAAGCGCGTAGCGCGCCTTGCCCGTATTGCCGTCTCCGAAGAAGAGGCAAATCGCATGGTGGGTGAGCTGAATGGCATCCTCGGCTTCGTCGAACAGCTCTCCGAGGTCGATGTTGAGGGCGTCGAGGCAATGACATCGGTTACGCCGATGGAGATGAAGAAGCGCACGGACGACGTGACCGATGGTAACAAGGCCGCCGACATCGTCTCGAATGCGCCTGTCACCGATCAGAATTTCTTCCTGGTACCCAAAGTCGTCGAATAAGGCTTTCGCCGCTTTCCGACCTCCGTTGCCATTCCAGATTTGAAGCGAATTACCATGAGCGAACTCACCAGCCTGACCATTGCCGAAGCCCGCACGAAGCTGCGCGCCAAGGAAATCAAAGCGACCGAACTGGCCGAAGCTTATATTTCGGCGATCGAAGCGGCCAACGACAAGCTCAACGCCTATATCAAGGTCACGCCCGAGAAGGCGTTGCAGATGGCGGAAGCCTCCGACGCACGGCTCGCCGGCGGCAAGGGCGGCGAGCTCGAAGGCATCCCGCTCGGTATCAAGGATCTGTTTGCCACCGAGGGCATTCATACCCAGGCCTGCAGCCACATCCTCGATGGTTTCAAGCCGCACTACGAGTCAACAGTCACGCAGAACCTGTGGGACGATGGCGCCGTTATGCTCGGCAAGCTCAACATGGACGAGTTCGCCATGGGCTCTTCCAATGAAACCTCCTATTACGGGGCGGTGATCAATCCCTGGCGGTCGGCTGGCTCCAATCAGCAGCTGGTACCTGGCGGTTCCTCGGGCGGCTCGGCGGCTGCCGTTGCAGCCCACCTTTGCGCTGGCGCCACGGCAACCGACACGGGCGGCTCAATCCGCCAGCCTGCCGCTTTCACCGGCACGGTCGGCATCAAGCCGACCTATGGTCGCTGCTCGCGCTGGGGTACGGTCGCCTTCGCATCCTCGCTCGATCAGGCCGGCCCGATTGCGCGCGACGTACGCGATGCCGCGATCCTGCTGAAGTCGATGGCGTCGGTCGATCCCAAGGACACGACCTCGGTCGACCTGCCGGTTCCTGATTATGAGGCGGCGCTCGGTCGGTCGTTGAAGGGCATGAAAATCGGCATTCCGAACGAGTACCGCGTCGACGGTATGCCGGAGGAGATCGAAACGCTCTGGCAGCAGGGTATTGCCTGGCTGAAGGATGCCGGCGCCGAGATCGTCAACATCTCGCTGCCGCACACCAAGTATGCCCTGCCGGCCTACTACATCGTCGCTCCGGCGGAGGCCTCGTCGAACCTCGCGCGCTATGACGGCGTCCGCTACGGCCTGCGCGTCGATGGCAAGGACATCGTCGACATGTATGAAAGGACGCGTGCTGCCGGCTTCGGCAAGGAAGTCAAGCGCCGCATCATGATCGGCACCTACGTTCTGTCCGCCGGCTACTACGACGCCTACTACATCAAGGCCCAGAAGGTCCGCACGCTGATCAAGCGTGACTTCGAACTGGCGTTCAATGCCGGTGTCGACGCGATCCTGACGCCCGCGACCCCGTCGTCGGCTTTCGGCGTCGCTGACGAAAATCTCGCTTCCGATCCGGTGAAGATGTACCTGAACGACATCTTCACCGTAACGGTGAACATGGCCGGTTTGCCGGGCATTGCCGTTCCGGCTGGTCTCGACCACAAGGGCCTCCCGCTCGGCCTGCAGCTGATCGGCAAGCCCTTCGACGAAGAGACGCTGTTCAAGACGGCGCATGTGATCGAACAGGCGGCAGGCAAGTTCACGCCCGCCAAGTGGTGGTAAGCGAGCTTAAAGTCCGGAAAATGACCGTCGCCGACCATCACATGGTCGGCGAAGTCGGTTTTACGGCCTGGAAATCCAGCGGCGCCAAAGAGGTTGGCTTCCACCAGGCACACGTCATCGAACATGCCCGCAAAGCATTCTTCGATTATCCCGCTGCGGCAAAGGGCGATGTCGCCGTCGCTGAACTCGAAGGCAGGATAGTCGGCTGGGGCGGCCGGGAAAACGAGCCCAATCACATATCGGACATCTGGATCGATCCCGCTTGCCAGGGCCGTGGCAGCGGCTCCGCCCTTATTCGCTATTTCATTGAACGCATTGCCGCCGACGGCTTCAAGGTTGCAAAAATCGACACCCGAGCTACCAATGCCGGCGCCATCCGGCTCTACGAGCGAGCGGGTTTCTCGATCATCTGGCGTGATGAGAAGTTCGATGCGGCACTCGGTATTCCGCTCGAAAAGGTGCATCTGGAGAAGCGTCTCGGCTAAGGCCGCAATCTCGGGAGGAGGCTAATGTCCAAACAGAATCTGGCGGATATGATCGAAGCGTTCGACTGCCTCGCGGCGGTGGGTTTCACGATGGGTGCGGAATGGCAGGCCGTTCACGAGATCTGCCAGGCGCATGAAGGTGAGGCGCCTTTCGACTGGGGGCACGCGCTCTGCCACCGTATCGAAGGCGACGACTGGAATTCGGACTACTGGTACCGGCGAGCGGGCAAGCGCCGCGAGAACGGCACGGTGGCCGAGGAGTGGTCAGCGATGAGGGCCGAGCTTTCCACCCATCGTTAAGAAAAGCCGCGCGCCGAAGCGATGCGCGGCCAAAATCGAAAAGCTACCTGTTATCCTGTTCCGCTCTCACCAGAACCAATCCCCGTTCGGTGATGCGATAGGGTCTGCCGCCCGAGGACTTGATGGCCCGCTTCTGCTTCAGCTTGCGAAACAGCTCGAGGCCGAAGCCGGGATAAACCCAGCCATCGCGTGTGAAGCACTTCACCGCCTCGATCTTTCGGTTTTCGTAGCGTTCGATTTCAATGCGGCCACCCTGGGCCAATAGGTGCAGGATACGCTGCTCCGTACGTGAAATATCCATGGAATGTTGATCCGGTGGTAGCGCCCTAGGGCGTACAAAAACGATCTGGCGTCCGATCGGACGTCAGGGCTTCGTTCTTTTCGGGCCCGTGCGCGCAAGCAAAACCTGCGGGCAGGGGCCTCTACCGGGTCTGAGAAGACAAGTTCAACATGTGGTCGTCATATCGGCTGCTCGACATCCCGTCAAGTTTCTTGCAACCGATGGGGGATCTTGCAACGAGCCACGCGCCTAACGCGAGGCTTTGATAATGCGGTGATTCGGTGTTTTACTTCAGTGGAAACGCGGAGGTACCGTTGATCCATATTCGCAATGCCCGCGAAGACGAAGCGGAACTCCTGAGCGAGATCGGAGTGAGGGCCTGGCAGAAGGCGATGGCATCCATCGGCGAAGGGGATGCTATGGTCGATGCCGCGCGGAGCGCCTTCTTCAATTTCGTCGCAAGTAGCTGGATCACCGTCACCGTCATCGAATGGAACGGACATCCGGCCGGATGGGCAGCGCGCGAGACCCTCGACGAGAAGATTTCAGATTTCTGGATCGATCCCGCCTTCACCGGTCATGGTCTTGGGACGGCGCTCTTGCAAAATATCGAAAAAGACATCGCCGCGCAGGGCCTCGATACGGCGATGATGCAGACGCACTCAGGGAACTCCGAAGCGATCGGCTTCTTCCAGAAGCGGGGATACACAATTCATTGGCTATCGATCGTCTACAATCCCAAGCTCGATCGTGATGTGCCGTCCGTCGGTCTGTCAAAGTCTCTGGAAGCCGCGGATGACGGCACATACGGCCTAGCCTTAGCCTAGTACGACGTAACCGAGGGCGGCCGATAACAGCAGAGCGGCTGCGGCATGAAAGACGACGATGGCCCTCAGGATCGAGCGGAACGGCTCTTTCTGTGTCTTGTGACGTAGCAGTTTCTGCGCGCAAACGGCGCCTAGACTGCCGCCAACCAATGCAAGCGTCAGTAAGGTCTTTTCGCTGGTCCGCCTCCAATGGTGGCGAGCGGCCTGCTTGTCGAGAAAATAGACCGAGAACACGAAGGCATTCAGTGCCATGAAAAGCGCGATGATCTTGAAAATATCCGCTGTCGTCATGCGGGTCACGCTAGCGACATTGAGTTAACACGCGCCAAACCGGCTGGCGTCGCTGCGACGCACAGCCGAAAGCCTTGCACCGGCAAGCCATTTCCGTTACCTCACCAGTTGAAAAGAACAGCCTCAAAAAGAGCATCCCAATGACCATTGTCGACGTTCGCACGCCTGATCCGAAACGCTTCATTCCCGGCGCCACTGGCGATTGGGAAGTCATCATCGGCATGGAAGTCCATGCGCAGGTGCTGTCGAATTCGAAGCTGTTCTCGGGTGCCGCGACCGAATTCGGCAAGCCGCAGAATTCCAACGTTTCGCTCGTCGATGCCGCGATGCCCGGCATGCTGCCCGTCATCAATGAGGAATGCGTCGCCCAGGCGGTCCGCACCGGTCTCGGCCTGAAGGCGCAGATCAACAAGCGCTCGATCTTCGACCGCAAGAACTATTTCTATCCAGACCTGCCGCAGGGCTATCAGATCTCGCAGTTCAAGGATCCGATCGTCGGCGAAGGCAAGATCATCATCTCGCTCGGCCCGGATCGTCAGGGGCAGTTCGAGGACATCGAGATCGGCATCGAGCGCCTGCATCTGGAGCAGGACGCCGGCAAGTCGCTGCACGACCAGCATGCCACGATGTCCTACGTTGACCTCAACCGCTCGGGTGTTGCGCTGATGGAGATCGTCTCCAAGCCTGACATGCGCTCTTCCGATGAAGCCAAGGCCTACATGACGAAGTTGCGCTCGATCGTACGCTACCTCGGCACCTGCGACGGTAACATGGACGAGGGCTCGATGCGCGCCGACGTCAACGTCTCCGTCCGCCGCCCGGGCGAAGGCTTCGGCACGCGTTGCGAGATCAAGAACGTCAACTCCATCCGCTTCATCGGTCAGGCGATCGAATACGAAGCCCGCCGCCAGATCGGCGTTCTCGAGGACGGTGGCTCGATCGAGCAGGAGACCCGTCTTTTCGACCCGAACAAGGGCGAGACGCGTTCGATGCGTTCCAAGGAAGATGCGCACGACTACCGTTACTTCCCGGATCCGGACCTGCTGCCGCTCGAGTTCGACGATGCCTTCGTCAAGGCGCTCGAAGCCGACCTTCCGGAATTGCCCGACGACAAGAAGGAGCGCTTCGTGCGCGAACTCGGCCTCTCGGTCTACGACGCTTCCGTTCTCGTCTCGGAAAAGGCGATCGCCGACTATTTCGAAGCCGTGGCTGAGGGCCGCGATGGCAAGACAGCCGCCAACTGGGTCATCAACGATCTGCTCGGTGCGCTGAACAGGACCGGCAAGAGCATCGAAGAGACGTCTGTTTCGCCGGCTCAGCTTGGTGCGATCATTGACCTCATCAAAGCGGAGACTATTTCCGGAAAGATCGCGAAGGACCTGTTCGAAATCGTGCTGAATGAGGGCGGCGATCCGGCCGAGATTGTCGAAACCCGCGGCATGAAACAGGTGACCGATACTGGTGCGATCGAACGGGCCGTGGACGAAATTATCGCCGCCAACCCCGATCAGGTCGCAAAGGTTCAGGCCAAGCCGACTCTTGCCGGCTGGTTTGTCGGTCAGGTCATGAAGGCGACCGGCGGCAAAGCAAACCCGCAGGCCGTCCAGGCTCTCGTGAAGGCGAAGCTCGGCATCGAGGAGTAGGGACCGTGTATTTCGTGCGCACTGCCAGCGAGGGTGATCTTAGCAAGATGCGCACTTTGCTGGATGAGGGCTTTCGCGCGACTTACGCTGGCCTCTACGGCGAAGCGAAGGTGAAAGAGCTCATTGCGCATCTGTTTTCGCCGGCGGCGCTGCAGGCGCGCCTGGCGAAGAAGAATGCAGAGTTCCTCGTTGCCGACAACGGCAAGGATATCGGCGGGGTCGGCTATGCCGCCATGTCGGATGAAATGACGAAGACCGTCATGCTCCATCTGCTATATGTCCGACCGCCGCTGCATCGCCAGGGCATCGGGCGCGAGATTTTTGCCGAGCTGGAAACCTGCTTTCCCGACGCCGAGATCATGCGCCTCGAGGTCGAGCCACGGAACACTACGGCAATCGCCTTCTATCATGCCCATGGCTTCGAGGATGTCGGTCGCAACGAAAATGACGGGCCGGGACAATCCGGCATCCCGACACTGATCCTCGAAAAAACTCTCGAACTGCGCTAGCCAATCATGAGCAAAACCATCATTCGCGAGGCGCGTAGCGCTGACGTTGCTGCGCTTGTCGCGATCTTTGCCTCTGATGATCTCGGCGGTCACGGCGATACGACTGCTACCGAAGCCTTGGGCGATTATCTCAGAGCTTTCGAGCGGGTCGCCTCGTCACGCGATCAGACGCTCTACGTCGCCGAACGCGAGGAACAGGTTGTCGGCACGTTCCAGACGATGATCGTGACGTCACTGGTCGGTCGTGGCTCGTCGTCGATGATTATCGAAGCGGTGCAGACGCGCGCTGACATGCGTGGGCAGGGCATTGGCGCTCAGATGATCGAGTTCGCCATCGCGGAGGCAAAACGTCGCGGCCTGCGCCTTGTTCAACTAACCTCGAACGCCAGCCGCAAGGATGCGCACCGTTTCTACGAGCGGCTCGGCTTCAGGCAATCGCATCTCGGCTTCAAGATGGCGCTGAAATGAGCTGGTGTGGCGCCGGAATCACTGGACAATGCGGATCGCTGGCGGCATAAGCGAGGGATCAAATTCTGGTCCCGCTTGCCGTCTGGCTAGCTCAAGGAAAAGACATGAAGAATCTCCTCGTGCAAATCTTCACCTGGTGGAACGGTCAGACGATCGGTACGCGTTTCGCGACCTGGCGTTTTGGCAAGCGCGTCGGTGAAGACGAATTGGGTAATGTTTACTACGAAGGCGGCATGTCGTCTTACGGCCTTCCGAAGCGTTGGGTGATCTACAAGGGCTACGCCGAAGCCTCGGCAATTCCGCCGGGCTGGCACGGCTGGATGCATCACCGCACAAACGTTCCGCCGAGCCAGGAAAACTACGTCGCCAAGGAATGGCAGAAGCCGCATCGCGCAAACCCGACCGGTTCGCCACAGGCTTATCGCCCGCCCGGCTCGCTGGTCGTTCCTGGCGAGCGTCCTCGGGTTACCGGCGACTACGACGCTTGGACGCCTGGCAACTAAGCAGGCGGCCTGACCGGCCCCGCTTTTAGCCACAATTGACCATTACCCGCAGAATGGCCGCAGCGACTGCGGCCTTCCGATTTTAAGATGCTGTGGAGACGGGCAGACATGAAGCTTTTCACGCGGAACCAGCTCCTGCGTGCCGCCGGGCTCTCCCTGGTGCTTGGCTCGACGCTTCTGCCACAGGTCGCTACCGCTGCCCGCATCGAGAATTCGGTCGCCGTTTTCTCCGGCCTAGACAAGATCACCGGTCGCATCACGACCTTCGATGTATATGTCAACGAGACCGTGCAGTTCGGCGCCCTGCAGGTCACGCCGAAGGCCTGCTATTCGCGTGATCAGGCCGAAGCGCAGAAGATTGATGGTTTCGTGGAAGTCGACGAGATCACGCTCGACCGCAAGATCCGCCGCATCTTTACGGGTTGGATGTTTGCCGACAGCCCCGGCCTCAACGCCGTCGAGCATCCGATCTATGACGTCTGGCTGAAAGACTGCAAGCAGAACTCGGACGTTCCTGCGCCCGACAAGGCAGCTAACTAATTCTCAGAATTTGAGGTGCGGTGATTCCATTGCCGCCGCGAGTATGTGAGCATACTCATCCTTCGGAACATCGATGGCTCCGAACGTCTTCAGGTGCTCGGTCGTGAACTGTGTATCGAGCAGAGTAAAGCCCTTGGCGCGCAGCCGCTCGACGAGATGAACGAGGCAGATCTTCGAGGCGTCCGTCCGCCGCGAGAACATGCTTTCGCCGAAGAATGCCGAGCCAAGCGAAACGCCATATAGCCCGCCGACAAGCTCGCCGCCGTCCCAGGCTTCGACGGTGTGGGCATGGCCTATGCGATGCAGCGTCGAATAGAGCGTCTTGATAGTCTGATTGATCCAGGTGCTCGGCCTGTTCCCGGTCTCTGCCGCGCAGGCTGCGATGACCGCATCGAAATCGTAGTTGAAGCGGATTTCGAACGGCTTGCGCCGAATCGTCTTGGCGAGGCTTTTGGAAACGTGAAATTCGTCGAGCGGCAGGACGCCGCGAAGATCAGGCTCGACCCAGAATATTTCTGGGTCATCAGCCGATTCGGCCATCGGAAAGAGACCGATGGAATAGGCGCGCAGGAGGATTTCCGGTGTTATGCCTGGAGACTTCCTGCGCGATCCTGCCATTCTCTGTTACGCCGATTTCTTGGCCAGATAGTTTTCAAGCCAGTGGATATCGTAGTCGCCGTTGGCGATGTCCTGATTGTCCACCAGATCCTGGAACAACGGAAGCGTCGTCTTGATGCCGTCGACGACGAATTCGTCGAGCGCGCGACGCAGGCGCATCATGCATTCGACGCGCGTGCGGCCGAAGACGATAAGCTTGCCGATGAGGCTGTCGTAGTAGGGCGGGATCTTGTAACCCTGGTAAGCGCCGCTATCGACGCGAACGCCAAGACCACCCGGCGCATGGAAGTGCGTGATCGTGCCGGGCGAGGGCACGAAGGTCCGCGCGTCCTCGGCGTTGATGCGGCACTCGATGGCGTGGCCGTGGAAGTTGATGTCTTCCTGTTTGACAGAGAGTCCGCCGCCGGACGCGACGCGGATCTGCTCGTGAACGAGGTCGATGCCGGTGATCGCTTCAGTGATCGGGTGCTCGACCTGCAGGCGGGTGTTCATTTCGATGAAATAGAACTCGCCATTCTCGTACAGGAACTCAATCGTGCCCGCGCCGCGATACTTCAGCTTTTTCATGGCGTCGGCACAAACTTGGCCGATCTTCATGCGCTGTTCGACGTTGAGGGCAGGGGAATTCGCTTCTTCCCAGACCTTCTGGTGGCGGCGCTGCAGCGAGCAGTCGCGTTCACCGAGATGGATCGCATTGCCTTCGCCATCGCCGAACACCTGGATTTCGATGTGGCGCGGCTTGCCAAGGTACTTTTCCATGTAGACAGCATCATTGCCGAAAGCGGCAGCGGCTTCGGTGCGTGCCGTCGACCAGGCTTCGATCAGGTCGGCCTCGGACTTGGCGACCTTCATGCCGCGTCCGCCGCCGCCGGCAGTCGCCTTGATCAGGACCGGATAGCCGATTTCAGCAGCAGTCCGTAGCGCGTCTTCTTCGGTCTTCACCTCGCCGTCCGAACCCGGAACGACGGGGATGCCGAGTTCCTGCGCCGTCGTCTTGGCGGTGATCTTGTCGCCCATGAGGCGGATATGTTCCGCCGTGGGGCCGATGAAGGTGATGCCGTGCGCTTCGAGGATTTCCGCAAATTTGGCGTTCTCGGAGAGAAAGCCATAGCCCGGATGAACTGCATCGGCGCCGGTGATCTCGCAGGCAGCCACGATTTGGTGGATGTTCAGATAGCTGTCGCGCGAAGGCGGAGGGCCAATGCAGACGCTTTCGTCGGCCAGGCGTACATGCATGGCATCGGCGTCGGCGGTCGAGTGAACGACGACGCAGGGAATGCCGAGCTCTTTGCAAGCACGCAGAACGCGAAGCGCGATTTCCCCGCGATTGGCGATGAGGATTTTCGAGACCATGACGCTCGCCTTATTCGATAACGACGAGGGCTTGGCCGTATTCGACGGGGCTTCCGTCCTCGACGAGGATTTCGGTGACCTTGCCGGACTTCGGCGAAGGGATCTGGTTCATGGTCTTCATCGCTTCGATGATGAGCAGCGTCTGGCCTTCCTTGACGGTCGCGCCGAGCTCGATGAAGGGACGTGCGCCCGGAGCCGGAGCCATATAGGCCGTGCCGACCATCGGCGCGCTGACGGTATTTGCAGGGTTGCGCGCAGCAGCTGCAGGAGCCGCGGGCGCTGCAGCTGGGGCGGCCACTGCCGGAGCCGCGGCTGCAAATGCGGGCGCGGCGATCGGAGCCTGGACGTATTGGGTGTTGCCGGCACGCGAAACGCGGATGCGCAGATCGTCCTGCTCGACTTCGATTTCCGTGAGATCCGTGTCGTTGAGGATGTTCGCGAGGTCGCGGATCAGCGCCTGGTCGATACCGTTTTTCTTCTCAGCCATGAGTATGTGCCCTGTCTTCTTTTTATGCCGTGAGATTCTTCAGCGCATGCAGCGCCAGAATATAGCTGTAAGGCCCGAAGCCGCAGATGACGCCTTTCACCGCTGGCGCAATCATCGACTTGTGGCGGAATTCTTCCCGCGCATGAACGTTGGAGATATGGAGTTCTATCACCGGGATGGAAATAGCGCGAATTGCATCGTGGAGCGCGACAGACGTATGCGTGTAGGCGCCTGCATTGATCGCGACACCGACCGCTTTGTCGTTGGCTTCATGGAACCAATCAACGAGCGTACCTTCGTGATTGCTTTGGCGAAAATCGATGTCGAAGCCGAGCTCGCGCCCGGCCGCCTTGCAGTCAGCCTCAATATCCTGAAGCGTCTTGCCGCCATAGATGCCGGGCTCTCTTTTGCCGAGCATGTTCAGATTGGGCCCGTTCAGGACGAATATCGTTTGCGTCATCGAATGTTCCAGTAGATGCGAGACGGCAACCTATAGACTCCCAGCGGACCTAATGAAAGCCCTTTGGAAAGCGCAGCCCGAATCACGCCACATTTGTCCACATGGCTGAAACACTTCGATTTTGGCGATTTGATGGGCGCCGTATCAGCAACTTGTCTTGCCGCAGGCGCGCATGTTCTTGACCTTGGCCTCAAGGTCGTCGAAGCCAACCGCGCCTTGAACCAGTTCATTGCCGATTACATAGGATGGCGTACCTGTGATGCCGAGACTCTGAGCAAGCTGGTAGGTTTCCTTGACGGAAGCATCGCTCGAACTCTTGGCCATCTCGTCGCGGATCTGCTTTTCGCTGACGCCAAGCGACTCGGCAACTTCGATCGCGCTGGCTTCATCGGCGCGACCGTCGCTGCCGAGAAGTGCAATATGGAACTGGCTATATTTCTCTGGTGCCAGCTTCCGGAATGCATCCGACACCTTGTGGGCTGCGACCGATTCCGGCCCTAGGATCGGGAATTCCTTGAGCACAAAGCGGACGTTCTTGTCCTTTTCCAGCATCGTCTGCATGTCGGAAAGCGCGTGGCGGCAATAGCCGCAGTTGTAGTCGAAGAACTCGACGATCGTGATGTCACCCTTCGGATTGCCGATCGTCATGTCATATCTCGAATTGAAGATCGTTGACTTGTTGTCAGCAATCACCGCGTTGGCTTTAACAAGGCGCGCCTGATCCTGCTTCTTCTGCAGGGCGTCCTGAACGTCCAGCATGATCTCCGGATTTTCGATCAGGTACTGCTTGATGAACTCGCCGAACTCCTTCTTCTGTGCGTCATCGAGCGCTGCCGCCGGATAGGCCGTGGCGACCGAGGCGGTGAGCGCCAGTGCGGTGAAGATTTTCGGAAGTATGGCCATCATATCCTCGTTTTTGGCAGTTCGTATGTATCTTTCTAGGCGCCGGATAACACTGCCCGGTTAACGGCGGCAGTCCGGTGTCGCCAAATTACGGTGCGCCCGATCGTCTTCAAACAGGTATTTTCGTATCCACTGTTCAATCGCGGGATTGTGATGATCCGATTATTGCGGCAATTGTCTGGCCGCAAGCAAAAGTTAGAGAGACCCGATCTTGTTTTCCATTTCCAAACGCAGTGAAGTCGAGCCCTTTCACGCCATGGATGTTCTGGCCGAAGCGACGAAGCGGCGAGCGAGCGGTCACCCGGTCATTTCCATGGCTGTCGGGCAGCCATCCCATCCGGCTCCGCGCGCTGCGCTCGAAGCGGCGCAGGCGGCGCTTGTGGAAGGCAATATCGGCTATACAGATGCGCTCGGCACGACAAGGCTGAAACAAGCGCTGGCCGGGCATTATCGCGACCGTCACGGGCTGGAAATTGATCCTGCGCGTATCGCAATAACCACCGGTTCTTCCGCCGGCTTCAATCTCGCCTTTCTCTCCCTGTTTGATGCCGGTGATGCGGTCGCCATTGCCCGTCCCGGCTATCCTGCCTATCGCAACATCCTCGGCGCGCTCGGGCTGAAGGTTATAGAGGTCCCGGTAACGGCCGAGACGCATTTCACGTTGACGCCCGAGAGCCTTGAGGCTGCGCAAGCGGCAAACAACGTCAAGCTGAAGGGCGTTCTTCTGGCGAGCCCCGCCAACCCGACGGGCACTGTGACTGGCCGCCAAGGCCTGCAGGAGTTGGCGAACTATTGCGCGGCCAATTCGATCGCGTTCATTTCAGATGAAATCTATCATGGCCTAATGTTTGCCGGGGAAGAGACCAGTGTGCTGGAATTGACCGACGAGGCGATCGTTATCAACTCCTTCTCCAAATACTATTGCATGACGGGCTGGCGGGTTGGCTGGATGGTACTGCCCGAGCGACTGGTGCGTCCGATCGAGCGTGTTGCGCAAAGCCTCTACATCTCGCCGCCCGAACTTTCGCAGATCGCAGCGACGGCGGCGCTGGGAGCGAGCGCAGAACTCGACGTGTACAAGGCGAGCTACTCAGCCAACCGCGAATTCCTGCTGAAGCGTCTGCCGGAAATTGGCCTATCGATTGCATCGCCGATGGACGGCGCCTTCTACGCCTATGTCGACGTGACTCGCTTTACCAATGATAGCATGGCGTTCGCCAAGCGGATGCTGGCGGAGATCAACGTTGCCGCGACGCCAGGTCTGGATTTTGACCCCCTGGAAGGCGATCGCTCGATGCGCATGTCCTATGCTGGTTCCGAAGCCGAGATCATTGAAGCAGTCGAGCGCATCGCTGTGTGGCTGAAATAAATCTCTTCCGTTATAGGAGCTTGCGGAGACTTGCTGATTCAGTGTCTGAGCAGCCTGCCGGAGGCCGCTCGACCGTTAAGGCCCTTTATTTGGTCGCTCGGCAGTTCTCACGGTCAAGCTGCGACACCAGCGCCAGGATCGTTTCTGAAACTGGTGTTGGCACTGCTGTCAGGCGACCTAGCGAAACGACCATTCCCACCAGCGGTGTAAGTTCCAGCGATTTGCCAGCGAGAAGGTCCTGCAGCATCGACGTGCGAACTGGCCCGATCTGTTGCGCCTGCTCAAGTCGTTGCTCGACGGACATCCCAACATTCGCGCCGAGCGCTTCTCCTACGGCCTTTACCTCCTTCATGACCTTTCCGATCTGGTCAGTGATCGCGGCATCCGCCATCAGCTCCGACATCAATGAACGCGTCAGCGCGCTGATCGGGTTGAAGGATGCGTTGCCCATCAGCTTGCTCCAGATATCGTCGCGGATCCGGCTAGAGAGCTTCACCTCGATATCTGCGCGTCGCAGCAATGCTTCAATCTCCCGCAAATCTGCAGAGATCTCACCGGAGGGCTCGCCGAGAATGAAATGGCCCTTGTTGCTGAGTCTGACCTCACCGGGTTTGCTGACTTCGGCACCCTGATGGGCGACGCAGCCGATCACCCGCTGCGGGCCGACAAACTGCCAGAGCCTGCCGCCTTCATCGAGTTCCTCGAATTGGAGCTCCGCATGCGCGCTGTCCTGATCGCGATGGAAATACCACCACGGAATGCCGTTGAGGATCATCAAGACACGCGTGCCATCCTTCAATAGATGGCCAATTCCTTCCGCCGCCGCGCTGAGTTGATGGCCCTTCAGTCCGGTGATAACGAGATCCTGTGGCGGCAGTTCCGCTGGATCGTCTGTGGCTGTTACCGACACGCGAAAGGGAAAATCAGCGCCAGCCTCAATGAGACGCAACCCATCGTCCCGGATAGTCGCGAGATGAGCGCCGCGGGCAACGACCGAGACCGTGGCCTCTGCGCCGAGTGACGAGGCAAGCTTGGCCGCGATGGCGCCGCCGAGGGCACCGGCGCCGAAGATGCAGATGTTCTTGAAGGGCATGCGATGATCTTTCCGCGATTGACTGGTCGCGCTGAACTTAGGTCATCCGTCCCTCAAGGCGAGTGATTTTTGAAGCCGGTCGATGCTTTTATTGGTTGGAGCCGGGAAGAAGCTCGTTGCGACGAAGCTCGTCGATCGCAGCCACCGCATCGTCCGCAGACCAGCCGGCGCGGATGGCCGCGGCGATCATCCGAACTTCGGCTTCCTCTTCGATCTTTAAGAACAGCGGTTCCAAGGCCTCTTGGGCGGTAAGAATGTGATCATTCGGAGGGGTAACTGACGGGCGGGTGGCAAGCGTAGGCATCTGCGCGGTACTCCTCTCTCTGGCAGGGGATGATTCACAATAAAGCGCGAGATCAAAAAAGGTTCCGGATAAAGTTTCAAGAACGCTTCATCTTGTTCTTTCGCCCCGGCTCTGCCTTGTTGCGCGACTAGGTTGATGCTCGATTCGGTTCCCGACAAGAGGCGGAGCCATGACGAAAAACGCACGAAGGAGATTGCGATGACGAACGCCAAGAACGGGATTTCCGAAATGCGACCGAGAATTACAGTAATTGGTGTCGGCGGCGGCGGTGGCAATGCCATCAACAACATGATTGCGGAAAATCTCGAAGGTGTCGATTTCATCGCGGCCAATACCGATGCGCAGGTCCTGGCGACCTCCAAGGCATCCCGCCGCATCCAGCTCGGTGCGCATGTGACCGAAGGGCTGGGCGCTGGTTCGCTGCCGGAAGTAGGGCGCGCGGCCGCCGAAGAATCCATCGACGAGATCATGGATCATCTGGCTGGCTCGCATATGTGCTTCGTCACCGCAGGCATGGGCGGCGGCACCGGCACTGGCGCTGCGCCTGTGATTGCGCAGGCTGCCCGCAACGCCGGGATTCTGACGGTCGGAGTCGTAACGAAGCCCTTCACCTTCGAAGGGAACCGCCGCATGAAGACGGCCGATGTCGGTATCGAGGCGCTGCGCGAGGCGGCCGACACGGTGATCGTCATCCCGAACCAGAACCTGTTTCGCATCGCAGACGCAAAGACCACCTTCGCCGACGCCTTCATGACAGCCGACCGCGTGCTTTATGCTGGTGTCGGCTGCATCACCGACCTGATCGTCAAGGAAGGCCTTATCAACCTCGATTTCGCCGACGTGAAATCCGTTATGCGTGGCATGGGCCGGGCGATGATGGGCACGGGCGAGGCTTCGGGCGAGGGGCGTGCAATGAAGGCCGCCGAAGCTGCGATCGCCAACCCGCTGCTCGATGATATCTCGATGAAGGGCGCCAGGGGTGTTCTGATCTCGATTTCCGGTGGCTCCGATATGACGCTCTTCGAGGTGGATGAAGCGGCAAGCCGCATCCGCGATGAGGTTCAGGAAGAGGCCGACATCGTCGTTGGCGCGATCTTCGACCGCAACCTCGATGGCAAGTTCCGCGTCTCGGTCGTCGCCACAGGCCTTGACGGGACGGTTGGAACGCGGACCCATCAGGGCGTGGCGCTCGGCCAGGACATGCAGACGCGTACGCTGCAGTAGACCCTATCGCCTGCGCGCTCGATCGGTGCGCAGGCTTCCTGATTGATGTCGTTTCGGCGTAGGCTTGCCGTTGTCCTGGAAATGTCAGGCAGCGGCCCTAAATCCGCTCTCGCCCCTTCGCCCGCCAAGGCGTTCCCGACAAAATCAGGAAAATCTCATGCCCCAAGACACATTGCCCGTCTGGTTCATCACCGGCTGCTCCACCGGCTTCGGCCGCGAGCTAGCGAAACTTACCATTGCCCGCGGTTGGCCAACGGTCGTCACCGCGCGCGACAAGGCTCGCCTCGCAGATCTCACCTTAGGTCACGAAGCGAACACGCTGGCGCTGGATCTTGACGTGACGGATCGCGCACAAGTCAAGGCGGCGGTCACGGCAGCCGAGCAGCGCTTCGGCCGCATCGACGTTCTCGTCAACAATGCCGGCTATGGCTATCAGTCGACGGTCGAGGAAGCCGAAGAGCAGGAAATCCGCGATCAGTTCGAGGCGAATGTGTTTGGCTTGTTTTCGATGACCCGCGCCGTCCTGCCCGGTATGCGGCAACGCCGGCATGGCCACATCATCAACATCACCTCGGTTGCCGGCTTCATGGGCTTTCCCGGTTCCGGCTTCTATGCCGCGAGCAAGCACGCGGTAGAAGGCTTTTCCGATGCACTTTACGCCGAGGGCAAGCCGCTCGGCATCAAGGTAACCTGCGTCGAACCCGGCCCGTTCCGCACCGATTGGGCCGGCCGGTCACTCAGGCAAACGAAGAGCACGATTTCCGATTATGCCGATACCGCGGCGGCACGGATGAGGCAGACATCCGAATATAGCGGCAAGCAGGCCGGCGATCCCGTGCGCGGCGGCGAGGCGATGATCCGGGTCACGCAAGTGGAAGAACCGCCACGCCATCTCGTGCTCGGTGAAATCGGCTATAACAACGTCACGAACAAGTTGCGCGAGCGACTGGCGCAGATAGAGGAATGGCGCGAAACGAGCCTCGGGGCTGATTTCCCGAAGGCGTAAAATCGTCTCGGGAAATACTGACGTCCGCGCAAGCGGAGCAACCTGAAAACTGGCATCTCGCCGCTGTGGTGGAGGATATCGAATGGTGAAGTTTGGCTATCTTGTTGCCAGTCTGCTGATCCTGATCGGAGTGGTCTGGATGGGGCAGGGCAGCGGCTATTTTCCCTATCCGCAAGAAAGCTTCATGATCAACCAGACGCCCTGGGTCTATTGGGGCGCGCTCGCAACGATCGTCGGAATTGTTGTGATTGTGGTGACGAGAAACGCACAGCACCGGTAGCGATTGAGGCGCCCATGTGGCTTGAGCTGCCGCAGTCAACAGACTGGCGCGGCATGTGTCGCCAGTTGGCGACATTTGATCTGGATGCAGGCAGGGCATTCTTGCGCGTCCGAGCCTCTAAAATAATTCGCCGGCGAAAGAAGCCTCTGAGCGAGCTTCCGCCGGCGAAAGATGTGATCCGTAAAGAGCGCTTACGCGCGGCGCGAACGAGCGTCCGCCATGTCGGGCCGCGTCCCGTCAGGAGCGCGAAGGCCGTAGTGCTTGCTTGCAAACACCCATTCCACATTGCCAGGCTCAAACGGGCGACGCGGGTTTCTCAATGCCATCCGGCGCTCGGAGAGGCTGCGCGGCAGGGTGTCGATCATATCATTGACGAAGGTTTCAACGCTGTCTTTCCAGCGAGGAGAGATTGAAACATCCACGCCACCAAAGCGATGGAAGTCGGGATGTTTGCGGGAGTAGCATGCGCCGAGCATCCAGGCATGCTGCTGCTTCAGAAAGCGTTCTTTAATGGTCATTCCTAGTCTTTTTCCTTGGCGTCATCGACGACATCAGCCTCGGGGCGGTCGCCTCGGTTCGACCGTTCCGTTGTCCAGCTGCCGTCTGCACGCTGATATGTAATGTCCGCATCCTGGCCACCGAGCTGTTGTCGCTCTGCGGCGTGTTTGGCCGCTGCCAGTGCTTCTTCGTGAGTTGGGAAAGTTTCCGACCAGACATCGTCCAGGCGGTAAGCCCAGGCGCCATCGTGTTCGGCGACGTGGTAGGTAATCGACATCGATCTTTCCTTCAAGAACTTTTCGCAGGAATTTGCATCCAGGCGCCACGCAGATTGAAAAGCTCAAACGCCGCTCGCCCGATGCTTGTTCCGTCGCGGCCTGACCTGTGCGAGGCTGGATTCAATGCGCGGCACGATCTTGCGTGAGCGCGCAACGCTTCATAGGCTTGGCTGGTTGATGGATTCGTTCAACGCCTCTTAATAGGAATCCCATGCGCGCTCAGTCGAAGTCGTTCATCGTCGAAGTCAAATCCTCCCGCCGCGCCGAGCGTCGCCAGTCCGCGTCGATCTGGGGGAACCTCGATCTCTCGGCCGTTGCCGAAGAGATTGCGGAAGAGTCGCCCCAACCGGCCGCAGCTCCGGCGGAAACTGCTGTGGTGCGATAATCCGCGGAGGCCGATCAGCCGCCGCCGATAGCACACCTCCTGGCCGCCAGGCGGGAACAAGGGCACCCGCCTTGGCTTCTCGATATTGCGTCAATCCCAAGGTCTCGGCTCCAGATAAAGCAGGCCGACGGCTCGGTCCATATTAGTCCAGGAAGAACTCCAGTAGATCGGCGTTGATGATATCAGGATGCGTCGTGCACATGCCGTGCGGGAGGCCGGCATAGGTCTTCAGCGTTCCGTGTCTCAGGAGCTTGACCGAAAGCGGTGCTGAATCGGCATAGGGAACGATCTGATCGTCGTCACCGTGCATTACCAGCGTCGGCACAGTGATCTGCTTCAAGTCCTCGGTGAAATCCGTTTCGGAGAAGGCTTTGATGCAATCGTAATGCGCCTTCGCCCCGCCCATCATCCCTTGCCGCCACCAGTTCTCGATGATGCCCTGGCTGACCTTGGCGCCTGGCCGATTGAAGCCGTAGAAGGGGCCGGCCGGCACATCGAGAAAGAACTGCGCGCGGTTGGCGACGAGCGCCGCACGGAAACCGTCGAAAACTTCGAGTGGAAGCCCGCCGGGGTTTTTGTCCGACTTGACCATGATCGGCGGTACGGCGCCGATCAGCACGGCCTTGGCGACGCGGCCGGGCTTTGCACGCGCGACGTAATGGGCGACCTCACCACCGCCGGTCGAGTGACCGACATGGATCGCATTCTTGAGGTCGAGCGCATCGGTAAGCGCGGCGACATCGGCCGCATAGGTGTCCATCTCGTTGCCCTGCCACGTCTGGCTGGAGCGGCCGTGCCCACGCCGGTCATGGGCGATCACCCGATAGCCCTTGTCCAGAAAGAACATCATCTGTGCATCCCAGTCGTCGGCGCTGAGCGGCCAGCCGTGATGAAAGACAACGGGCTGGGCATCGAGCGGACCCCAATCCTTGTAGAAGATTTCGGTTCCGTCGGCGGTCTTGATGAATGGCATGATCAGGTCCCTCTTTCTGGATGTGATTGCTTCGATTGCGGTAAAGGCACGCGAGCATCCTTCCGGCGCCCATGTTCTGGGGCGTCCGGCAGAGCTGGCTCACATGCCGTACTACGTCATCATCATCATGATGCGGCTTTAGCGGCGCTGCGAGCCAACGGTAATGTGATGCAAATCATCGAGAAGGGAAGGGCGTTTTGGAGAATGGCGGCCACAAGGGGGTGGGCCCTGTGCAGACGAAGAGAGCAGGTACTTCCTAGGAGCCGGCGATATCTAGTTTCATTGAGAGACTGGGATAAGGGTTGCGAAGGTCATCCGACACCGCCCGAATACTCTCTATAGAGAGACGAGGAAGGTCGTCCCGCTGAAATCTCAGATCGCTCTTATCAAAGACGAAGGTTGCTAGTGAAAAATTATCTTGGAGGACGACGTGAAACACACCGGCATGCTGGTCATTAGTTAGCGCCTATCTATAGGCGAATTGCGACTCAACGCTCCAATTCCCTTGTCGCATGGTTCGATAACCTCCTAGAATTGAAAGCATTTCGGGGAAGGTTCCGTCGACCACATTGGCTGACGTATGCACGAATACTGTGATGGCTTCTTCGTCCGTTAAAATTCGTCCTGAAATCTGATAGAAAGTCGCGACAGTTAGCTTCACAGCAAACATGTTGATGTGTTCCCGCTGTTTTTCACCGATGGAAACAATCACTGCTTCTTGACCGGTTTTCGCTTGGAAATCCTTCTCACGCCGGCGATTGCCAACGCGGCCGCTAAGAATTTCATCGTAGGTTTCAGGGCAATTTCGAAGAAGAGCCTTCGCTTCTTTTTCGAATTCGTGCTCGCTCATTCTAGTTCAATGTCATCGAAATGGCGCAGTGACAAACCTAGTGGCTCCCTACATCTCCGGGCACCGAGGCGCCCGGAAGTTTCTCTTTTAGGACACGCTCATCGGTTCTGGGACAAACCCATTGGCTTCCCAGACTGCGATGATCACCGCATCATCAAGAGCACCCGCTCGTTGCGCCGCACGTGTCGCACTTCTCGCAGGTGCCGTTGCGGACCATTGTGAAGTTCTGGCACTCGGAGCACATGTTGCCGGTGTACCCCTGCATGATCGAGCGGGCGCGGCGTTCGGCTTCGACCTTCTTGGCCTCCGTCTTGGCCGATGCCGCGTCGGCGGCTGCCTTGTCGGAGAAGAGGGCGGTTGCCTGCTGCTGACTTTCGCTGGCGACCTCGCCGAGTACCTCTTCGGCGATCTCTTCGGCCAGTTCCTTTGCCCGCTCCTCGTAATCGCGCTTGAAGGCAACGATTTCGGAGCTGGAGATGGCAACGGTCGGCTCGATCCTGCGGGCCGCGGCGCCTGCGAATGACGTCACGGTGCCCGTCGAGGAGGCGCGGGCAGGGGCGGCGGTTGCCGAGCCCTTCGGCTCGCCTGATGCCTGGCGTTCGCCGTTCGAAACCAGCGTCGGCTTGTAGCCGCGGGTCCAGCCGGTCGAGACGAGGTTCGTCTTGCCTTCCTGGATGCCCTTGCCGAGTGCCGTGTTCGAGAAATCAGACGTATCGACATGCGCCAGGTCGTGGCGGCCGAGGTAGGAGACGGCGAGTTCGCGGAACACGTAGTCGAGGATCGATGTGGCGTTCTTGATCGCGTCGTTGCCGATGACCATGCCTGCCGGCTCGAACTTGGTGAAGGTGAAGGCCTCCACATATTCTTCGAGCGGCACGCCGTACTGCAGGCCGAGCGAGATGGCGATGGCGAAGTTGTTCATCATCGCACGGAAGGCGGCACCTTCCTTGTGCATGTCGATGAAGATTTCGCCGAGGCGGCCGTCACCGAATTCGCCGGTGCGCAGGTAGACCTTGTGTCCGCCAACGGCAGCCTTCTGGGTATAGCCCTGGCGGCGGTTCGGCAGCTTTTCGCGTTCGCGGGTGACGCGCTCGACCACACGCTCGATGATCTTTTCGGTGATGGTGACGGCCTGGGCGGCGACCGGCTGCTGCAGCAGATCGTCCAGTGCGTCCTCATCGCTTTCATCTTCGATCAGCGAGGCGTTCAGCGGCTGCGACAGCTTGGAGCCGTCACGATAGAGGGCGTTTGCCTTCAGGCCGAGCTTCCAGGAAAGCATGTAGGCGCTCTTGCAATCGTCGACCGTTGCGTCGTTCGGCATGTTGATCGTCTTGGAGATCGCACCCGAGATGAACGGCTGGGCGGCAGCCATCATGCGGATGTGGCTGTCGACCGAGAGGTAACGCTTGCCGATCTTGCCGCAGGGGTTGGCGCAATCGAAGACGGGCAAGTGCTCGTTCTTCAGGAACGGTGCGCCTTCCAACGTCATCGCACCGCAAACGTGGATGTTCGCAGCCTCGATATCCTTCTTGGAGAAGCCGAGGTGGTCGAGCAGGTTGAAGCTCATGTCGGCGAGCTGCTCGTCGGAAACCTTCAGCGTGCCCTTCAGGAAGTCGGTGCCGAGCGTCCACTGGTTGAAGACGAACTTGATGTCGAAGGCCGACTTCAGCGCGGCGTTGACGGCATCGACCTTCTCGTCGGTGAAGCCCTTGGCCTTCAGCGTCGAGGGGTTGATAGCAGGTGCCTGGTTCAGGTTGCCGTGGCCAACAGCGTAAGCTTCGATCTCGGCGATCTGGCTTTCGGAGTAACCGAGCGTGCGCAACGCTTCCGGAACGGCGCGGTTGATGATCTTGAAGTAGCCGCCGCCGGCAAGCTTCTTGAACTTCACCAGCGCGAAGTCGGGCTCGATACCTGTTGTGTCGCAATCCATGACGAGGCCGATCGTGCCTGTTGGAGCGATGACGGTTGCCTGGGCGTTGCGGTAGCCATGCTTTTCGCCGAGCTCGAGAGCCTTGTCCCAGGCGCTCTTGGCGTGAGCCGCCAGATCCTGGTCCGGGTTCTCCGAGTGGATGAGCGCGACCGGGTTGATCGACAGGCCTTCATAGCCCGACGTCTCGCCGTAAGCGGCGCGGCGGTGGTTGCGGATGACGCGCAGCATGTTCTCGCGGTTCGGCGCGAACATCGGGAACGGTCCGAGCTCGGAGGCGATCTCGGCCGAGGTGGCGTAGGAGATGCCGGTCATGATTGCGGTCAGCGAGCCGGCGATGGCGCGAGCTTCGTCGCTGTCATAGGGAATGCCCGAGGACATCAGCAGGCCGCCAATGTTGGCGTAGCCGAGGCCGATCGTGCGGTATTCGTAGGAGAGCTCGGCAATCCGCTTCGACGGGAACTGCGCCATCATCACGGAGATTTCGAGAACGACACTCCACAGGCGAACGGCATGCTCGTAGTCTGATATGTTGATGCGCTTGGTGGCAGCATCCTTGAACTGCATGAGGTTCAGCGAGGCAAGGTTGCAGGCCGTGTCGTCGAGGAACATGTATTCCGAGCATGGGTTGGATGCGCGGATCGCGCCGGCAGCCGGGCTGGTGTGCCAGTCGTTCATCGTCGTGTTGAAGTGCAGGCCCGGATCGGCCGATGCCCATGCAGCGTAGGAGATCGACTCCCAGAGGTCGCGTGCCTTCAAGGTCTTCATGACCTTACCGTCCTTACGGGCCTTCAGCTGCCAGTCGCCGTCGTTTTCGACTGCGCGCAGGAAGTCGTCCTTGATCGAGACGGAGTTGTTGGAGTTCTGGCCCGATACGGTGAGGTAGGCTTCGCTGTCCCAGTCCGTGTCGTAGGTCTTGAACTCCATGTCCTTGTAGCCCTGGCGGGCGAACTGGATGACGCGGCCGATGTAGTTCTCAGGAACCTGGTCCTTCTTGGCAGCGCGGATTTCGCGCTTCAGGGCAGGGTTCTTGTTCGGGTCGAAGCAGTCGCCATTGTCGGCCTCGCAGTTGACGCAGGCCTTCATGATCGCCTTCAGGTGCTTGGCGACGACCTTGGAGCCGGTGACGAGGGCGGCAACCTTCTGTTCTTCCTTCACCTTCCAGTTGATATATTCCTCGATATCTGGATGGTCGATGTCGACAACGACCATCTTCGCCGCACGGCGCGTCGTGCCGCCCGACTTGATGGCGCCCGCTGCACGGTCGCCGATCTTCAGGAAGCTCATCAGGCCGGAGGAACGGCCGCCACCGGAAAGCTTTTCGCCTTCGCCGCGGAGGTAGGAGAAGTTCGAGCCGGTGCCGGAGCCGTACTTGAAGAGGCGAGCTTCGCGGACCCACAGGTCCATGATGCCGCCTTCGTTGACGAGATCATCTTCAACGGACTGGATGAAGCAGGCATGCGGTTGCGGATGCTCGTAGGCAGACTTCGACTTCACCAGTTTGCCGGTGAAGGGGTCGACATAGAAGTGACCCTGGCCGGGGCCGTCGATGCCGTAGGCCCAGTGCAGGCCCGTGTTGAACCACTGCGGGGAGTTCGGTGCAACGCGCTGGGTGGCCAGCATGTAGGCAAGCTCGTCCTTGAAGGCAGAGGCATCTTCTTCGGACGAGAAATAGCCGCCCTTCCAGCCCCAGTATGTCCAGGTTCCGGCGAGACGGTCGAAGACCTGGCGGGCGTCGGTTTCGGAACCGTACTGCTGGTCCTTCGGAACATCCTTCAGAGCTGTTTCGTCAGCAACCGAACGCCACAGGAAGGAAGGAACGTCGTTTTCCTCGACCTTCTTCAGCTTCACGGGAACGCCGGCCTTGCGGAAATACTTCTGTGCCAGGATGTCGGCCGCGACCTGCGAGAACTGCGCCGGAACGTCGATGTTTTCGAGGCGGAATACGATCGACCCGTCCGGGTTCTTGATCTCGCTCGTCGCCTTGCGGAATTCGATATCCGCGTAAGCGCTCTGTCCTGCCTTCGTGAAACGGCGTTCTATGCGCATTTCTCTAACCTCTAGCTGCGCGCCTCGTCCCCGTCGACCAAGGCGCAAGTTTCCACCTCCGGCAGCGCCGTGAGGAGCGCAGCCAGTTCTCGTTCCGTATCATCACAGGAGTGTCATCCGGAGATGATTGCTCCTGTATCTTGTGGTGATCGTGGCTGCAAACACTAAATATAGTGTTAACAGCTTATTATCGCCAGCCCCGGATGTCACTTTTTTCGGAAGATAAAAATCGCGCACGAAACCCCTCATGGCGGTCGCCCTTCATGGACGCAACACCCTGATTCTACGCTCGATTTTTTGGAGGGAACCGGCCTCGTTCATTCCGGCCCAACTGCCGTCGCAACATCGGACTCTATTAAGTTGGAAACAGGCGATTCCGTCAAGGGGTTGTTTTTAATGAAGTGTTCACCACAACATATTGTGGATCGGGCTGTGGAGAATGGGGAAAAGAAAGTCGTCTAAGAAATTCAATGGGTTGCGCGCCTTCGTCGCCCCAGAGCCTAAAAAATCTAAGAAAAGTTGCGACCGTGTTGATTTGGTTGCAGCTTTTGCCGGCCAAATGCGGCAGCCGATTCGTTGAGACAATTTTGATCACAATGCGTCAATCGCAATCGTCACCGTTGCGATACCTATAGGCTGTCCGTTTTCATCCTTGATGACAAAGCTCGCCTGCGTTTCCAGCAATTGTGTCTGTTCATCGCGCTCAGCCCGGTCGATAAATATCTCGTCCGACTGCTTCGCGAATGTTTTCAAGAACTTGTCTTCATCACCTTGCCAATAGTCGGTGGTCATCGTGCCCTGGCCGACATTGAGTCCATGACGATCGGTCACGAAAAACTCGATGATGATGCCCTGCGAATCATCCTGTTTGGTCTTGAGGTATCGCGACACCGGCTTGTTGAGCAGGCGCCGGACCATCTCCCAGCCGCCGCTCTGCACCTCGGCGCGGTACGTATTATCGAGCACCTGGATGTTCGCATCGGTGATATTGTCGAACTTGGCGTTCTGATCTTCAATCGCCTTCCGGACGATTGGCGTATTCACCATCGGCTTGACGACGGTCTCGACATATTCCCTTACGACGGAAACATAGGCCGGTTCCGCCGAAGCGGCCAAAGGCGAGAGACAAAGGTTGAGTCCTAAAGCCGCAACCGTCCCGACGTAGCCCCAACGCATCATATTCGTTCCAACGTCGCGCCCGGCGACTAGACTTCCAACCCAGTCCACAGCGCGGTGCCGTTGCCGCGCTGGACTGTTGGCTAGAAGGATAAGGCCTGAGGGAGCGGCGCGATAGCGGAATCCAATGCGTTAGTTAAACAAAGATTGGCACAATCTGAAATTGTGCGGGCTCATTGGCCTGCGACAGCCGACCTTTAGCCGCGGCCGGCCTTGGAGATCGGCTCCTGATAGGTGAACCCCATATCCCAAGGGAAATAGATCCAGGTGTCCTGGCTGACTTCCGTAACGAACGTATCGATCGTCGGCACACCTTGAGGCTTTGCGTAGACGCAGGCAAAGTGTGCTTTGGGCAGGATCGAGCGAACTTCCGAGGCCGTCTTACCGGTGTCGGTCAGATCGTCAATGACGAGGACAGCTTCACCTTCATCAGCGGTCAGTTCCGGCGCGATGCCCTTCAGGAGCATCATTTCACCCTGGTTCACATAGTCGTGGTAGGACGCGACGCAGACCGTTTCGATCAGTCGGATGTTAAGTTCGCGCGAGATGATCGCCGCCGGCACGAGGCCGCCACGCGTGATACAGACGATTGCCTTGAAATCGCGCTTCAAACCAGCGAGGCGCCAGGCAAGGGCACGCGCATCGCGGTGGAATTGATCCCAGGAAACGGGAAAGGCTTTATCGGGAAGGGACATGGTTTGCTCCGCGGCATGAATGATGACACGCCGTTTGCCGGCGGCCGGACAAGGCATTCCGCGATCGGCCAAACGCAAATCGCGCAGCCGAGACTGCGCGATAGGAGGACCGAAGCCGGAGCTCGTCATCGGTCGCCGCAATTAACGGATTCCGGGGACAAAACGCAAGCCCCTCGTGATTCTTATCGTGACAGCAGCGTCAATGCAGTCATCGACTGGAGCAGCGTTTTCGTGGTGCCGCCGAAAATCATCTGCCAGAGTCGCGAATGGGTGTAGGCGCCCATGACCAGCAGGTCGATGCTGCTGTCGGAGAGGCGGTTTTCGATGACTGTCGACGCGGATTTGTCTACGCTTTGGGCGGTCGCCAGGGTGACCTTGACGCCGTGACGGGAGAGAGCCGATGCAATGTCCGCGCCCGCAACAGCCGCAGACTGGAGTGCATTGTCGACGGGGTCGACGGAGAAAATCTCGACTTCGTCAGCGGCCTTCAGTATCGGCAAGGCATCAAACGCGGCGCGCGCTGCCTCCCTTGAGCCGTTCCAGGCGATAAGAACACGCTTGATCGGCTTCGGTTGGCGCAGCACAAAGGGGATCATCATGACCGGGCGACCGCTTTCGAAGAGAAAGTTGTCGATGTCGACGTGACTGTCCGACGGCTTCGCTGGATTGGCCTGTGACGCGATCAGCAAGTCAGCGCTTCGGGCGCTTTCGATCAACGGCGCCGTGCCGTAGCCGGTCGATGAGGCAAAGTTCCGCCATTCATAGGAGACGCCTTCAGCCTGTGCCTTTCTGCGGAAGATGCGCTCGACCTCGACCGTTTCCGCACGGGCCATGTCCTGAAGCGCCTGCACAGCGACGGGGTCGGGTATCTCCATCGGCGCGACAAGTGGCACGACTGCGACGGTTTCCGCATGAAGGCCGATAACGTGGGCATTGGTCTGCGCGGCAATGGCAAAAGCAAAATCGGCCACGGCTTTGGCGTTATCGACGGTATCGAGAATGGCGAGTATGGTTTTGTAAGACATAAACAATTCTCCTTACGCGGATGAAATCGGCTATCTTCAACGAGAATGCGCCGGCAGGGGCGCCGGTTCCTTGATGCATATCAAGGGCTAACCGGATCTCCTCTATGCTACGCCTCTGCCGAACGGTTTTCAGCGACCTCCTTTGCTTGGCGGATGGTCTCGATCATGGCACGCACGTCGATTCCCGCGGCATCGACCGCATCCTGCGAGCGGCTGCGGATGACGATTTCAGTCGAGAATGCCTGGCCGATATAGCGGGGGTAGGAGCCGATGCTCGTCTCCGGGTGGGCTTTCTGGATGGCGGCAAGCGGCGTGCTGATGTCACCCTCGCCGTAAGGGCAGGAGATGCCGAGCGAGAGCACGCGCGTGCCGGTGCGCAAGGTCGGGATGACGGCGTCGACCATGGCCTGGAAGACCTGCGGAACGCCGGCCATGACATGAACGTTGCCGATGATAAAGCCGGGCGCTGTCGAGACCGGGTTGGGGATATGGCGCGCGCCTTTCGGCATGCGCGCCATTCTCTTTCTGGCATCGGTGAAATCAAGCTCACGGCGTGCATACATTTCGCCAAGCAAAGCCATGGCGTCGGCGTCATATTCGCAAGGCAACCCGAATGCCGCGGACACGGCATCGGCGGTGATGTCGTCATGGGTCGGTCCAATGCCCCCCGAGGTGAAGATGTAGTCGTATTTTGCACGCAACGTATTGAGTGCCTCGACGATCGCGTCTTCCTCGTCGCCGACGATGCGGACCTCCTTGAGATCGATGCCGCAAAGCGTCAGCATATCGGCCAGGTGCCCGATGTTCTTGTCCTTGGTGCGGCCGGATAGGAGTTCGTCGCCAATGGCAAGCATGGCGGCGGTGACGATTGTCTGATTGGTCATTGGAAATTTCCGAATATTTGGATCCTAGCATAGGTAGCGCCGTTCGCTGGTCTTGCAAACCGTGTCGCTGCCGACAACTCGAGCAATGCTACAAGCAATTTTTCGTCTATGGCTATTGAACAGTGCGTGCTGCGGCGCAGGGCTATGTTCGACACACTCCGCTGCTAAGACTCCAGCCGTTACGAATTCAAATAGAATTGATGGAGATAGGTAATGGCTAAGGTACTGGTGCTCTACTACTCGGCTTACGGCCACATCGAAACGATGGCATACGCCGTTGCCGAAGGCGCAAGGTCGACTGGCGCGGAAGTCACCGTCAAGCGTGTTCCGGAGCTGGTTCCGGAAGAGGTCGCCAAGGCGTCCTACTACAAGATGGATCAGTCTGCTCCGATCGCCACTGTCGACGAACTTGCCGATTACGACGCAATCATCGTCGGTGCGGGTACGCGCTTCGGGACGGTCGCCTCGCAGATGCGCAATTTCTGGGATCAGACGGGCGGCCTCTGGTTTTCTGGCAAGCTGGTCGGCAAAGTGGGCTCCGTATTTACCTCGTCGGCAACGCAGCACGGCGGTCAGGAGTCCACCATTCTCGGCTTCATTCCAACCTTCCTGCACCAGGGCATGATCGTCGCCGGCCTTCCCTATGCATTCCAGGGCCAGATGGGCGTTGATGAAATCAAGGGCGGCTCGCCCTATGGCGCGTCGACCATCACGGACGGTGACGGATCGCGTCAGCCTTCCGCAATCGAGCTGGAAGCGGCCAAGTATCAGGGCGCTCACGTCGCCAAGATTGCTGCCAAGCTGGGCTGACCGGCTCCCTTCAGTGATAGGCGCGGCCATCGGGGTCGCGCCCGCTTACACCAGAGTAGCCGATTGCGTCAGCCGTAAAGTTCGTGCAGTTTCGCTGCGCAGAAAAGAAGCGGTATGCCGACAATCGCAACCGCGATCATGAATGTCGTTCCCGCCCGGAGCAATTTGAGACGTCGCGTTCTCGTGCCATCCCAATCGTAAACCATCGCCTTACTCCCACAAGACAAGCTTACAACTATGCGCAGCCCCAACCGCGGTCCTTCTGGCGCGCGCATAGAAGCACATTCGCAAGCGATGATAAAGGGCAATGGCGGGTTCGCCGGAGTTGGTGGAGACCGGCATGATGGTGCGAGCGACGGGGATCGAACCCGTACAGCCTAAGGCCGAGGGATTTTAAGTCCCTTGCGTCTACCAGTTTCGCCACGCTCGCGTTCAACGATCCCAATAACTTAGCGAATCTGTTTTGGGAAGCTCTGCGCACCAATCGTGGTGCAATTTACTGCCATATATTGAAATGCTGCTGCATGTACTCGATGCACCGGCGATTGGCTTCGCTGCGACGCGCACCCTCGATGGTGGCGAGGTATAGTGAGGCGACATCGTGTGCTGCGGTCGTCTGTGGTTCTTCCAGCCCAGCAGGGAGCCAGATCGGGATACCTTTCAGCGCAAGCATGCCTGACAACCAAACATCATCAACTGCCCATATGACATCAGGGATGTCATATGCGATGTCATCGAAAAACTCCGGACGCACCACGGCACCACCGAGCCCTTGAAGCACATCCACATAGCCCCCCTTTGCAACCAGCCTTCGCATCGGTTTCGGCTGGTCCAAACGCAAGACCATGGAAGCGACCTTATGCCGTAGTCGGCGGGCGCGGAGCAAAAGATCCATTCTCCGCCTCCGCACTGCTTTCGGCACGAAGGCGGAGGGTTTCGCTATATGGGTCGGCACGTCCTTGCCGATGAGGGCTACGCATTCTGTTGGTCGCTCGTCCTGTGCCGCGAACAACTGAGAGGCCCAATTAGGCGAGAACATCTTGTCGTCATCACAGAATAGAATCTGTGCCTTTTTCCCGCGGAACTCGCGTGCGGCAAACAACACCTTGGACGCAGGTCCCATGTCTTCTTCAGGGCGAACTATCGTGATTCCGGTGGGGACTGACGGAACCGATCCATCGTAGTCGGGAAACCGCCGATATCGTTTGGGAACGTAGAGCCGGATCTCATCCACCGCGCCGTTCTGCTTTATTAGGCTGTTAAGTGTCGGTGCAAGCTTGGAGAAACGTGGAGGGATAGTAGAGAGCGAGATGATGCGCAATGTCGTCGGCATCCGATGTAAACCATTGACGAAAGTTGGATGGTACTATCCCATTCCGAGTTGCGCTAAGTCAACCAAGCCGAACCAGTGAGAAGAGCGGGATAGGTGTGGGTATTTATGAGGCGCCAGCTGCGGATTTTGCGTACACGCGGGCCGCGAATATTCCCGCAGATGCGCCGAGGATCTTGACGAGCGCATCGTGCAGGCGCGCATGGCGCGTTGGCGACAGATATTGAAGATATTCGATTGCAAATGCGCCAACGATCAAGAGCACGGCGACAGCGAGCCAATGCCTGGGATAGGCCAGTGCGAACATGAAGCCGACCAACACATAGGCGAGTGCGCGGTCGAGATTGACCGAGGTCACGGTATGCGGCCGCAGTCCGATCGGTGACAGCGTGACGAAAATAATGGCCGCGAGAAGCAACCAGGCAACCGGCTTTGCAAATTTGCTCGAGATCATCAGAGTGATTTAGCCGCATCGCGGGCGAATTGATAGCGCACAATTGCGTTATCCGACCGGGGATCTAGAGATTTGAGTTAAAAGGTGACTTTTGAAGTAAACAATATTGGTGGATATGGGCTTTTTTGCTCCTCCCACTTGTGCGATAGCGAAAGCGAAACAGGAATGGACGAACGATCGTGACCAGACAGGATGTCGAGAGCGCCGAGGTGGCCATGCGCAGCCTCTTTCCAGAAACGCCACTGCAACTGAACGAGCACCTGTCTGCGCGCTATGGCGCGGACATCTGGCTGAAGCGCGAAGACCTTTCGCCCGTGCGCTCCTACAAGATTCGCGGAGCGTTTAATTTCTTCCGGAAGGCGATCGCCGAGGGTGCTGGCGGCAAGACCTTCGTTTGTGCTTCGGCCGGCAATCATGCTCAGGGCTTCGCCTTTGTCTGCCGCTATTTCGGAGTGCCTGGTGTTGTTTTCATGCCGGTAACGACGCCGCAGCAGAAGATCGACAAGACACGCATCTTTGGCGCGGAATTCATCACGATTAAGCTGACCGGTGATTTCTTCGATCAGTGCTACCAGGCCGCCCGCGATCACGTCGAGGCGATCGACGGTGTGATGGTACCGCCGTTCGACCATGCCGATATCATCGAGGGGCAGGCGACAGTTGCTGCGGAAATTCTGCAACAGCTGCCTGGGGGAACGCTACCTGATTTGGTGGTGATGCCTGTGGGGGGCGGTGGCCTCGCGGCTGGCATCACCGGCTATCTCGAGGGCGTTTTGCCAAAATCCGGCTTCATCTTTACGGAGCCGGCTGGAGCGCCGAGCTTGAAGCGAAGCATTGAGGCGGGGGGCGTGGTGACGCTCACCAAGGTTGACAATTTCGTCGACGGTGCGGCCGTGGCGCGGATCGGCGATCTGAACTTCGCGGCCTTGGAAAGGTTCCCGACCGAACAGGTCATGCTGATGCCGGAGAACGCGATCTGCGTGACCATTAGCGAGATGCTGAATGTAGAGGGCGTTGTTCTCGAGCCGGCAGGGGCACTGTCGCTGACCGCGATCGCTGCGATGGATCCGGAAGTGCTCAGAGGAAAGACTGTCGTCGCCGTCGTTTCTGGCGGCAACTTCGATTTCGAGCGCCTTCCCGATGTCAAGGAGCGCGCGATGCGCTACGCCGGCTTGAAGAAGTACTTCATCGTGCGAATGCCGCAGCGACCGGGCGCTTTGCGTGACTTCCTGAATCTGCTCGGCCCCGACGACGATATCGCTCGCTTCGAATATTTGAAGAAGACAGCACGCAACTTCGGCTCGGTGCTGATCGGTATTGAGACCAAGGCGCCCGAGAATTTCGCGCAACTCATCGCGAACTTCGACAACGCCGCCATTGGCTTCGAGGACATCACCGAAAACGAGATCCTTGCAAACCTCATCATTTAACTTTTCCGGCACGAGCTGCCATGATAAAGGCGAAGTATGGCTTCGATCTTCTCCAGCATTTTCTCAAGGTTTTCAGGCGGTGGCAAATCGGCTGACGCCCCGGCAGGCGTTTCTTCCGAGCCGCAGCTCTACGGCGACTGCACGATCTACGCCGAGCCGCAGAAGGAAGGTGGCCAGTATCGCCTTGCCGGCCGGATCGAGAAGACGGTAGGTGGGGAAGTCCTCATACGCAATTTCATTCGCGCCGACATGTTCGGGTCCTCCGACGATGCGATCGAGTGCACGGTGCGCAAAGCACAGCAGATCATCGATCAGAATGGTCCATCGTTATTCAACGATGGCGCAAAGGTTCGCCAGGTCTGACCTGGCTTCTGACACCGCTTCTTCGGTGTCAGACTTGACGGCATTAATCCTCACGTAATCTTAAAGGATTGCGAGGAATCTTGGTGTCTGGAGCCTTGCAGGACAACCACGTGCCTTACAATACACACAGACAGCCACTCATGTTCGCAGCCGCTGATTCTTGGCGCGGCGCCGTCTCGGGCGCTGATGCGAGAGGCGCCTGATGCAAGCCTTTAACCTGCTGCTGTTTGCCATTGAAGCTGTTGGCTATTTCACGCTCATGGTAACGCTCTTGCATTTCCGTCATCGCCTCGGCTTGGGCGTGTTTCTCACTGCCCTCGGCGTCATGCATTTCATGGAAACTTATCTTGCTGCAGTGTTTTACGTGGCGCTGCCATTCGGCGTTGCGTCGCCCGGTTCGTCGGTGTTCTTCGCCGGCAAGCTGATGATGATCCTGATGCTGTATTTGCAAGAAGATGCCGCTACGGTTCGCCAACCGATCTACGGCTTGTTTCTCGGCAACATCCTGACGGTGGCCGTAGCGTGGCTGCTTCAGTTGCATACGCCGATCGATCTCCCCCGCGGCGACGGAGCGAACTTCGATTTCCTCAAGGAAATGGGCTGGCTCATGGTGTGGGGCACAACGCTCCTGTATCTCGATTCCATCGGCATCATCTTGATGTACGAGCGCCTCGGTCGCTATCTGAGGCACAGGATCATTTTACGCTTCATGATCTGTGGCTTCGTCCTCCTGACTTTCGATCAGATCGGGTTCTTCGGTGCATTGCACTATTTCCTTGAGATTCCGGCCTCCGCCTTCTGGGACGGGTGGAGGGCAAAGATGTTCGCCGTCTGTGTCTACACCGTGCTCTTTGCAGTCTACGAGATTTGGATACGCCGCGACGGTATTCCGGCGAGCATGCGGCCGATCAGCGATATCTTCAGCGACCTGACCTTTCGTGAGCGTTACAACGATCTGCTGAACCGGACGGGCAGGGACGTTCTGACCGGCGTTTACGATCGCACGCGCATGGAAATGGAAGCGCCGGTCATGGTCCGCGAAGCCTTGCGGCAAGGGCAGTTCGCTACGGTGATCATTCTGGACGCAGACCATTTCAAGGAGGTCAATGACCGCTTCGGGCATTTGCAGGGAGATGAGGTGTTGAAGGCGATCACGCTTCGCTTAGGGACCATTTTGCGATCGGCCGACCGTGTCTTCCGCTTTGGTGGCGAGGAATTTGTCGCGGTCTGCCCGGCAACCGACCATGCCGAGGGAATGCGACTTGCCGAGCGCTTGCGCTGGACGATTGCGAGCAGCGTGAAGACGCCGGATGGCAAGCCCGTTACCGTCAGCGTCGGTGTGGCGACAGCCGACACCGACGGAGTAAGCTTCACAACTGTTCTTTCGACCGCGGATGAAAGGCTCTATCAGGCAAAGAAAGGCGGCCGCAATTGCGTTGTTGGCAAGCCTGGCCTTGTGAAGACCGGCTAGCGTTTAACTGGCGCGGAATATCTTGGCGCCGGAGGGTGCGCTTGTCGCGCCGCCATCGACCACAATTTCGATCCCTGTGACGTTGCTCGAGTCGCTTGAGGCAAAATAGAGCGCAGCCTTGGCAATCTCTTCCGCTTCGCTCATGCGTCCGAGCGGGCTCATGCCGCCCAGCCTGGCCTCAAGCGCGGACATTGCATCCGCCGTCGACGCCATTGGTTGCCAGATCGGTGTTTTGGTGCCACCCGGCGTGACCTGATTGACGCGGATGCCGCGCGGGGCCAGCTCGGAAGCCATGTTGCGGGTCATGGCACGTACCGCACCCTTCGTAGCGGCATAGGCCGACCAGCCGGGCGCACCAAGCACCGAATGCACCGATCCGTTGAGGATGACGGAGCTGCCGTCGTTCAGATGCGGAAGCGCGGCCTGGACCGTAAAGAAGACGGCCGTGAGGTTCGTGTTGATAATGGTGTTAAACTGCTCCAGCGACGTTGCGCCCAACGGAGTGGCGCCACCGATCCCTGCATTTGCGAAAAGCACGTCAAACTTCCCGAATTTGGCAGCTGCTTCCGCAAATGCCCGTTCCGTGGCAGCTACATCAGTCACGTCGAGCTTCAGCGTGAGCACGTTGCTGCCCAAAGCCTTCTCGGCGGCCGCGAGGGTCTCGGGATTGCGGCCTGTAATGATCACCCTCGCCCCCTCGTCAAGGAAGACCTTGGCAGTGGCAAGACCGATACCGCTGTTTCCGCCCGTGATGAGGGCGACCTTGTTCTGCAGGCGCATTGAATGACTCCTATTGGAAACTTTCGCGATCTGGATTATGATCAATATCCTCAAGGATTACGATTATAATCCTCATGCGTCAATAAGTGCCGGAGAGAATTTTCATGGGTCACTCACAGCAGGATAAACGGAAGACGCACGAGAGGATCGTTGAGATCGCTTCGAGACGTCTGCGCGAGAAGGGGCTGGAAGGCGTGGGCGTCGCGGATCTGATGAAGGAGGCGGGGCTGACGGTCGGCGGCTTCTACAAGCATTTCGCGTCGCGTGACGAACTGGTGGCCGAAGCGATGCAATCGGCCTTCGGCGCCTGGTCCGCGAAGGTCCGGGCGGAAGGGCGGGCTCCGGAGGACATTACGTTGCAGGAGTATGCGGCGACATACCTGAGCGGGGAACATCGAGACGATACGGCCGGCGGCTGCCCGTTCGCGGCCCTCGCGGCTGATATGGCGCGCAGCGGCGAGAAATGTCGGTCGCTCGCGACCGACCAAATAAAAACGAACATGCGCAACATGCAGGCGCGGATGAACCCCACGGACGCGGCAGAAGCCCGCCGCCAGGCGATTATTGCGTCCTGCCTCATGACAGGCGCGTTGGGTCTTGCCCGGATCTCGAACGATGAAGCCTTTGCCGGCGAGATACTCGATACCGTAAAGGTCTTCGTGAACGACTTCTGCACAAAATGAAAACGGCCGGTGAGTTCCGGCCGTTTCAACATCAATTCTGACACCTGTTAGGCGGCGAGGGCGATTTCCTCGGCGCGGGCCTTTGCGGCGCCAATTGCCTTCTCGGCAGCTTCCGGACCAAAGGCGAGGCCTTCAACGTAGATCGTTTCGATATCGGTGATACCGAGGAAGCCGAGGACCGACTTCAGATACGGAACCGCGTGGTTCATGCCAGCTGCCGGACCCTGCGAGTAGACGCCACCGGAAGCAAGAACGACGTAGACCTTTTTGCCGGTGGCAAGGCCAACCGGGCCGCTTTCGGTGTACTTGAAGGTAAGGCCGGCCCGGGCGACGTTGTCGATCCAGGTCTTCAGCGACGAATAGATGTTGAAGTTGATGAGGCCGGTACCGATGACGATCGTATCGGCTGCAAGCAGTTCAGCAACGAGTTCGTCCGACGTCTTCACGGCTGCGGCTTCGGCGGCGGTGCGGTCATCGGCGGGCTTGCGGATGGCAGCGGTGAAGAGATCATCAATGTGCGGCAGCGGGTTGGCGGCGAGGTCGCGACGAACGACGGCGCTGCCTGGCTGCTGGGCCTTGATCTTTTCGACAAGGTCAACGGCGATCGTGGTGGAAAGCGAGTCTGCACGCGGGCTGGACGTCAGAAGCAGGATGGAAGACATGATTGAATTTCCTCTCGAATTGGAGTTCTCGGCTCTTGTAGGGAGCTTCGAGCCGCTGTTTCGAGGCAGAAAATAGGTCTGGCTGACTATCGAAAAAACTGTGATAATGTCGATCGAAATCATCGATAGATTGGATGGAAGATGCTTCCGAATCCCACACTCGACCAGTTGCAGGTGTTCCTCACCGTTGCGGAAACGGGCAGCTTTTCGGCCGCATCGCGCTCGCTAAACCGTGCTCAATCGGTCATCAGCTACACGATCGCCAACCTTGAAGCTCAATTGGAAGTGCCGCTTTTCGAGCGCTCCGGCGCAAGGCAGCCGAAGCTGACGGAGGCGGGCAAGGCGCTCCTCGAAGATGCGCGGCGGCTTGTCTCCGATCTCGAGGTAATGCGCGCCCGCGTGAAAGGGCTGAAGGAAGGGCTGGAGGCCGAAGTCTCCGTCGCGATCAGCGTCATGGTGCCGTCGCACGCGGTCGTCGACGTGCTGCGCGGGTTCCGTGACAAATTCCCGTCCGTGGCGCTCAGTTTGACGGTGGGCGAACTTGGCGTGGTGATGGATCTCGTCTTGAGCGGCAAGGCAACGATTGGCATTGGCGGCGCTCTGCTCAAGCAACATGACGCGCTTGTTGCAGAACAAATAGGACACTCCTTCATGATGCCCGTTGCCGCACATGATCATCCGCTCGCGAAGATCGGTAGACCGTTGACCCTGGCGGATGTCCGCGAGGAGACGCAGTTGGTGGTGACGGATGCATCGGGCTTAACAAAAGGCCGTGATTTCAATGTGCTTTCCTACAAAACATGGCGGGTAAGCGACGTTGCGACGAAACACTCTCTCATTCGCGGTGGGCTGGGTTGGGGCGGCTTGCCCGCCTCGCTTATTCGCAACGATCTGAGAAGCGGTGCTTTGGTCCATCTCGACTTGCCGGCTTTCGAGCAGGGAGAATATCCGATCTACGCCATGAGACGGACCGCCAGCCCGCCGGGTCCGGCAGCGAGTTGGATGATCGATGCGTTTCGGGTGAGGCTCGAGCAATGTCCCAGGCACGCCGATTTTACAGCTCAACTGGCCGAGCTGTCGCCGCCTGATTTGCCGATTGCCGCCGAGTAAGAGGACGCGGATTTCCCGCGCCCTCGTGAAGCTCACATCTAGAGTATCAGCCTGAACTTCGAGAAGCCGTCGGTGCCTTCGCCGGCGTCCTCGATCTTGACGCTTTTCACGTCCGCGAGGAATTGCTTGGCCTTCGGACCACTCTGGAAGACGGCTGTCGTCCCCGGCAGTGGTTTGAACGTCCAGTTCCCGTCGGCCGAGGGATTGATCGTGCCCTCCTCGTGGACGAAGCGGACAATGACGTCGCGATTCGTGTCGGGCGCCTGGAAGATGACCTTGTCGGCAGCAATTTCCGGAAATTTGCCACCACCGCCCGCGCGGTAATTGTTGGTGACGACCACGAATTTCTGCTTGAGATCAATGGGCTTGCCGTCAAATTGCAGGTTCTGGATGCGGTTTGAATCGGCATTGATCAGCTTGCCGTCATCATCGAACCTGCGCGGCTGCGATAGGTCGATCTGATAGGTGACGCCGTCGATCACATCGAAGTTGTAGGATGGGAAGGCGTTGTTCAGCAGGTCCGCATCCTTGGATCCCGGTTTCACCTCGTTGAACATGGCGGCTGACATTTCCAGCCAGTTCTTCACCTGTTCGCCAGTGATGGCGACGGCCTGGACCGTGTTGGGATAGAGGTAGAGGTCAGCGACGTTCTTGATCGCGATGTCGCCGGCGGGCACGTCCGTATAGTAGTCCGCGCCGCCGCGACCGCCGGCCTTGAAGGGTGCTGCCGCCGAAAGCACCGGGAGGTCCTTGTATTCCGTGTCGGCCAACATCTGCTTGATGTACCAGGTCTGTGCCTGGCTAACGATCTGAACGGAAGGATCGTCGGCGACCAGCGCGAAATAGGAATAGAGCGGCGCCGAGGTCTTGCCGACCGGGGTACGCACATAAGCGAGCGTTGCCTCGTGCTCGGCCTTTGCGGCGTCGATAACGTCCTTTTTGTCCGCGACGTCGGCGACGACTTTCTTTTTGTCATCGCGGTGGTAGATCGGTCGGGCTTCGGAGGTGAAGTCGACGATCCTCCAGCCTTTGCCGTCCTTCTCCAGCAGGAGGTCGATCAGGCCGAGATGGGAGCCCCAGAAGCCCGCCATCACCGCCGGCTTGCCGTGCAATGTGCCTTTCACCGGATCGGCGTTCTGAACGCCGTCCCAGGTCTTCGGCCCGGGGAAGACGAGATGCTGGTGCCCGGTGAAGATCGCGTCGATCCCGTCGACTGCGGCAAGATGCAGGGATGCATTCTCCATCTTCTCGGATGGGGCGGCGCCGTCGATGCCGGAATGCGAAAGCGCGATCACGATATCCGCGCCTTCCTGTTTCATGACAGGTACCCAGGCTTTGGCTGCCTCAACGATGTCGCGCGTCTGCGTCTTGCCTTCAAGGTTCTTGATGTCCCAAAGCATGATCTGCGGCGGGACGAAGCCGATGAAGCCGATCTTGACCGGGCTTTCATTACCGGCGCCGTCCTTGATGGTCTTTTCGACGATGATGTACGGCTTCAAAAACAGCTCATCCTTCGTCGGGTCGGACGCGAGTTGGCCCTTCGTCAGGTTCGCGCAGACGAAGGGGAAGTTCGCCCCGTTCAGCACCTTGAACATGAAGTCGAGGCCATAATTGAATTCATGGTTGCCGAGTGTGCCGACGGTGTAGCCGAGCGTGTTCATGGCCTTGATGACTGGATGCACGTCGCCGTCCTTCATGCCGCTCTGATAGGCCATATAGTCGCCCATCGGGTTGCCCTGCAGCACGTCGCCGTTGTCGATCAGCAGCGAATTGGCAGCTTCCGCGCGGATGTTGTCGATGATCGTCGCGGTGCGCGCCAGCCCCATCGTGTCGTTCGGTTTGTCGGCGTAGTAGTCATAGGGAAAGACGTTGACGTGAATGTCCGTCGTTTCCATCAGGCGCAGATGAGCCTGATTGGCGGCTGCGCGCGCGCTAAAGGGATGAAGCAGGATCAGTGCGGACGTCGCGGCAAGGCCGCCAAGCAAGGAGCGGCGGGTCATTGGCGGCAGATCGAGAATGGAAGACATGAAAACTCCTTCGAAAATCACTGATCGCCCGGCCCCGCAGGCGAGACTAGGGTGATTTGCGAAGGAGTAAACCCTGAAAATGACAGGGGAATTATCGTGTCAGGACCGGTTTCACTTCCTTGTGGAAGAATCGGAAGTATGATGCCACCTGCGCACGGGCATTGGAGTTCGGATCGAACTGAATTCCCAGACGGCCATTGTGGCTCCAGCGGATGATGCCCTGCAGCGTGCCCAGATCATCAGCAAGAATCTGTACACGGCTGCCGGAGGCGGCATGAATCGGCGCCCGGATTTCGACGGCCATGCCGGTAATCGACATGTCGAGGATGCGAGCATCCACTTCTTTGGTGAGGTAGCGGACCTTACCGAATATGCGGCAGGACCGGCGCTCGGCCTTGCGGGTAATGATATTCAGATTGCGTTGCATGTTACGCTCCACCAGAAACATACGGATGAATTCTATGAGGCGAACGTTGAGAATGCTTTAATAGCTCGATCTAAAATTGTGGAGATACCGATTGCGAACGTGACCTGCGTGCAACGACATGTTCCCGCCATACGGTGAAGATGCCTGCCGCGACGACGATTGCCGAGCCGACGATCATGTTCAGGCTCAGCTTCTCATTGTAGATCAATACGCCGATGATCGATGCATAGACGAGCTGTAGATACGTCAGCGGTTGAACTGCCGCTGCATCCAGCATGTCGTAGGCGCGAATGAGAAAATAGTGGCTCGATATGCTGGTCAGACAGACAAGCGCCATCCATCCCCAATCCCAGCCCGACATCCAGGTCCAATAGAAGGGACCGACCAGCGACATGGCGATGCCGCCAACGACGCCCGTATAGAAGAAGCTTGTCATGGCCGAATCGTCCCTGCTGACGAGGCGCGTGGCGATGACGTAGAAGGCGAAGAGGAAGCACGAGAAGACGGCAAGTAGCAGCTTAAAGTCGAAGAACCCGCCTTCCGGCTTGAGGATCAGCAGCACCCCGACGAGACCCGCACCAATCGCCGTCCAGCGACGCCAGCCGACCCGCTCTCCGAGGATGGGCATCGAGAGCAACGCAATCAGAATCGGCGTCGCTGAGAAGATTGCCTGTGAGTGGGCAAGGCCGATCAGCGCAAAACAGTTGATGACGACGACAACCTGGGCGGCCAGCAAAATACCCCGGATCAGCTGCAGCAGCGGCCTCCTGGTTTTCGCCGTCTGCTTCAAGCCACCTCTCATCCTGCTAGCAAGCGCTACGGTGAAGGCGGCGAAGGCCCAGTAGCGGATCATGGTGATGAAGACGGGCGGGTAGGCGGATGCCAGATGCTTCGAGATGCCGTCCTGCAGCGAGAAAATGGTGATCGCGAGCAGGACGAAGATATAGCCTTGGGTCTTGGATTTCATGCGTGCGTCTTGCTGCGGAGGATCAGGCAAGGGGTAACGAAGCTGCCACTCCGATGCAAGAACTGTCTGGCGATTTTTGGCTCTTCAGTCAGAGCCCGACATTTGGTCTGTCGATGACTTCCCGCAGGGCAAAGCTCGAATTGATCTTAACAACGTGCGGAAGCGCCGAGAGCCAGTCGCGATGGATGCGCTCGTAGTCCTCGAGGTCGCGGGCGGCAACACGGAGAATGTAGTCATATTCGCCTGACATCAGATAGCAGACGAGAACGTTCGGACAGCGTTTAACGGCGGCCTCGAATTCCGAAAGCGTCTTCGCAAACTGACCGGATAGGGAGATATGCACCACCGCGATCATCTTATAGTCGAATGACTTGTGAGAGACGTGCGCGTGATAGCCGCTGATTACACCGCTCTTTTCCAGGATATCAAGCCGCCGAGAGCAGGCCGATGCCGACAAACCAACCTTGGCTGCAAGATCGGCATTAGTGATGCGGGCGCTGGACTGAAGTGTCTTCAGAATCGCAAGATCGATGGTGTCGAGTTCGGACATTCGAAGAACTTTCGATTATTTGCTCGAATTTGCAATAATCTTCGAAAATCAGCGTCGGTGCAAACCTTCTTTGCAAGGACATTTCGCGGCTGTGGTGGTTGGATTTCCTCGTCAAAACACTCCGCCAAGCGGACAAAAAGAGAGGAACGCCCAATGCGTGTCGGTTGCCCGAAGGAAATCAAGAATCATGAATATCGTGTCGGCCTGACACCTGCATCCGTTCGTGAATATGTCGCTCATGGCCATGAGGTCTGGGTTGAAACCAAGGCAGGCGCTGGCATTGGTGCCGATGATGCCGCCTACGCGGCCGCTGGCGCAAAGATTGCTGCCTCGGCCAAGGAAATCTTCGAGAAGTGTGACATGATCGTAAAGGTTAAGGAGCCGCAGCCCTCCGAGTGGGCGCAGCTTCGCGACGGCCAAATTCTCTATACGTATCTCCATCTCGCCCCTGATCCGGAACAGACCAAGGGCCTCCTTGCTTCCGGCGTCACCGCTGTTGCGTATGAGACTGTAACTGATGATCGCGGCGGCCTGCCGCTCCTGGCGCCGATGTCCGAAGTCGCCGGACGCCTGTCAATCCAGGCGGGCGCGACCGCGCTGCAGAAGGCGAATGGCGGCCTTGGCATCCTGCTCGGCGGCGTACCCGGCGTGCTGCCGGCCAAGGTTACGGTCATCGGCGGCGGCGTGGTCGGCTTGCATGCAGCCAGGATGGCGGCGGGCCTCGGTGCCGACGTCAGCATCCTCGATAAGTCTCTTCCGCGTCTGCGCCAGCTCGACGACATCTTCGGCGGTCGTGTCCACACCCGCTATTCCAGCATTCAGGCGCTGGAAGAGGAAGTATTTTCGGCCGACCTCGTTATCGGCGCTGTGCTCATTCCGGGGGCGGCCGCACCGAAGCTTGTCACCCGTGAAATGCTGTCGGGCATGAAGCGTGGCTCTGTCATCGTTGACGTCGCCATCGACCAGGGTGGCTGCTTCGAGACGTCGCATGCGACGACCCATTCCGAACCGACCTATGTTGTCGATGACGTGGTGCATTATTGCGTCGCTAACATGCCAGGCGCGGTGCCGGTCACTTCAGCGCATGCCCTGAACAATGCGACGCTGGTTTATGGTCTGGCGCTTGCCGACCGTGGGCTGCGCGCCATCGCGGAGGATCGTCACCTCAGGAACGGTCTCAACATCCACAAGGGCCGTGTCACCAACAAGCCGGTGGCCGAAGCTCTGGGCTATGAAGCCTACGCACCGGAAAGCGTACTGAACGTAGCGTAAATCCCATCGCGTCACGTGAGGCAGGGCCGGTCGCATTCTCATGCGACCGGCCCTTTTTGCTGTCATCTGTCGATGCGGCATTGATAGCAGTTGTTGCGCGCCGAGCGCACGTGCACATAGGCGATGTCCGTCCGCTCCAGGAGCTGGGCGGCATAGGAGCCGATATCGGGCGTCAGTGTCACAGCGCCCGTGCCGTAAACAATGCGGTTTTCGGCATTGTAGCCGCGCACGATGAAATCCGGGCTGGTCAAGACCGGCGGCGGGACCTCTTCCGCAGCATAGCGCTCGCACGGTTGCGTGTGGAGGAAGATCGGACCGGTCTCAGCATAGGGCTGAAGCTCGGGAAAAGGCCGGTATGCAAAAATCAGCAGTTCCTCGCCATCATCGATGTTCTTCAGGCAATGACGGCAGGGATGGCCTGAGCCATCTGAGACCATTGTCTCGGGCAAGAAACCGTAGGCGTCTCTACCGCCGTTCCAGAGATTCTCAGCGTCGGCAGTGGGCATGGCGGAAAAGCGGATGTCGGTCATGGCGGATCTCCTTGCTAATTGCCATGAGATGCGCCCTTGCGCCTGCGCCCGCCACCCGATTCTTGCTTGGTTTCGTCTGACCGGCTCACCAATCCTTCTTACTCAGGTCTAGAAGTTCCTTGTCGCTGAGAGGCCGGACGATGCCCGAACCGGTGGAGACCGGTGAAAAGCCGAACATCTGGTAGAGTTGCAAGGCGCGCGGGTGATCGAGGTTGTTGGTCGTCGTTGTCACCCGCTTCGGATTGAGCGTCCAGATCGCGTAGAGCGACTGCAGCAGGAACCATTTTCCGATCCCCAGACCAAGCGCACGCTCGAAGAGCCCGAAGTGGCTGAGTTCGATTGTCTCTTCATCCTCGACGAAGTATTCATAGAAGCCAGCGGGCGCGCCATTGACGTAAAGGACGCTGATATTGTTGCGCTTGTCGTGAAGCGTCTTGGCCAGATCCTCGTCGGCCATCCGCAAACGATCCACCCACTGCCACCGGGCCCCAACCTGGCGGTAGAGATAGCGGTAGAAGGGCAGCGGAATATCGGGTGCCCGCATGATCGCCGTCTGGATGTTGATCGGCACCGGGAGGCTTGCCTTCGGCGGTGCCGTCATTTCCAGGCGGGTGATATGGGCTTTCAAAGAAGAGGGCGCCTTCACCATCGCGTCAGGCTTTGACCGGTTCCGGCGGGCCAGTAACGACGGGCGTGTCTTCGCGGCCACCCCATTCGCTCCAGGAGCCGTCGTAGAGCTTGTTGTCGGTGTGCCCCAGCGACTCCAGCGCCAGCGTAATGATTGCGGCAGTGATGCCGGAACCGCACGATGTGACGACTGGCTTCGAAAGATCTATGCCCGCGTTCTCGATCGTCCGCTTAAGCTCCGGCAGCGACTTGAAGCGACCCTGAGTGGCGAAGACGCCCGATGGCAGGTTGCGTGCACCGGGCATGTGGCCGGAGCGCATGCCGGCCCGCGGCTCGGGCTCGAGCGCTGCAAATCGGCCCGCACTTCTGGCGTCGGCGATCTGCAGCGCGCCGCTCGCAACAATGTCCCGCATTGTGTCAAGAGTGACGACTTTCGAGGCGTCATAGGTCGGCTTGAAAACCTTGGGGTCGTAGCGAGGCGCGCTTGTCTCAAGCGGGCGCCCCTCTGACTTCCACCCGTCGAGACCGCCGTCGAGTACGTATACCTGCCGCGCGCCCATCACGCGAAACAGCCACCAGACCCGTGGTGATGCGAACATCCCGATCCCGTCATAGACGACGATACGATCGTTTTCTCCGATCCCGAGTCTGCCAACCTCAGCTGCGAAAAGCTCGGGCGACGGGATAGTGTGCGGCAGCGGTATGGAGTGATCCGCGATCTTGTCCTGATCGAAACGGACGGCGCCAGGAATATGGCCGGTGGCGTACTCCGCGTCGGCATCGCGCTTCTGTGCCGGCAGATAGAAGGACGCGTCCAGGACGCGCAAGTCCGCCTTGCCCAGTTCCGCCTGCAGCCAATCGGCCGAAACGACGAAACGGCTTTTTTCTTCGCTCATTCTGCTCTCCCTGGGCTTCAGGCTTCGTCGCCGGGAGCGCCGAAGCGAATTCGGAAGCGACGGTTCTCCTTGCCCTTCTTTTCGATCTTGGCAATGTGAATCTGACCGACTTCCTGAGTTTCGGAGACATGTGTGCCGCCACAAGGCTGACTGTCAATCGCCGAGTTCTCGCCGATGCAGACAAGGCTGACCCGGCCTAGCCCGATCGGCGGGCGAACATTCTTGGATTTGACGATGCCGGGATTGGTCGCCAGTTCTTCATCGGCGATCCACTGCAGGTAAACCGGGTGGTTCTGCCGTACCAGCTCCATGAGTTTTTCGGTGACGTCGTCCTTGTCGATCGTCTCTGTCATGTCGAAGTCGACGCGGCTCTCATCTTCGCCGACAGCCGCACCGGTGATCGGATAGGAGCAGACGACGGAGAGCAGGTGACAGGCGGTGTGCATTCGCATCAGCTTATAGCGGCGCGGCCAGTCGACGTGCAGCACCAGCTTTTCACCGACGACCGGCTGTTCCTGGCCCTCGAACGGCACATGCACGACGATGTCCTTGGTTGCTCCGTGCTTCGTCTGTCCGAGCGTGATCTTGCTGCCGTCGGCGCGCTCGAGAAAGCCGGTATCGCCCGGCTGCCCGCCTGACGTCGCATAGAAGCAGGTCTGATCCAGCTCGATGCCCCCGTCTTCGTGAACGGCGGTTACCTCCGCCTCGCATGTCGAAAGATAGAAATCGTCACGATAGAGGGCATTGACGGGCATGGGGTCTCACGCTGCTGGTTCGTATGGGATCTGTATGTCTTGCGTCTTGGCGAGCCACGCCGGAACGGGCAGGCCCTTGGAGGTTAGGAAGTCAGGATTGAAGAGCTTGGACTGATAGCGGTTGCCGTAGTCGCAGAGGATTGTAACGATGGTATGGCCGGGGCCGAATTCCTTGGCAAGGCGCACCGCGCCGGCGATGTTGATCGCCGTCGATCCACCCAGGCACAGACCTTCATGCTCGACGAGGTCGAAGAGGTAGGGCAGGGCTTCCGCATCCGAAACGCTATAGGCAAAATCGGGTGTGAAGCCTTCCAGGTTGGCCGTGATCCGGCCTTGACCGATTCCTTCGGTAATTGAGGAGCCGGCCGACTTGAGTTCGCCGTTCTTGTAGAATTCGTAGAGCGCGGCGCCATCAGGGTCCGCGATGCCGATCTTGATGTCCTTGCTGAACGCCCTGAGGCCGGCTGCCACCCCGGCAAGCGTCCCGCCCGAGCCGACCGAGCAGATGAAACCGTCCACGTTGCCGTTCATATCGTTCCAGATTTCGCGGGCCGTCGTTTCGATATGGGCCTGCCGGTTGGCGACGTTGTCGAACTGGTTTGCCCAGATCGCGCCGTTCGGGTCAGTCTTCGCCAGCTGCTCGGCGAGCCTTCCGGACACCTTCACATAATTGTTCGGATTCTTGTAGGGAACGGCGGGCACCTCGACGAGCTCGGCACCGAGCAATTTCAGGGCGTCCTTCTTTTCCTGGCTCTGGGTTTCCGGGATGACGATGACGGTTCGATAGCCAAGTGCCTTCGCAACGACGGTCAAGCCGATACCGGTATTGCCGGCAGTTCCTTCGACAATAACGCCGCCCGGCCTCAGCAAGCCCTTCTTCTCTGCATCGCGAATGATGTAGAGCGCCGCGCGATCCTTGACCGACTGGCCCGGATTGAGGAACTCCGCTTTGCCGAGAATAGTGCAGCCGGTCGCTTCCGACGCGCCCTTGAGCTTGATCAGGGGGGTGTTGCCGATTGCCTCTAGAACGGACGGATGGACGGTCATGGACTCTGCCTCTTTTGAACGCTTAGTTTAAGAACGGTCTTTTCCCTTCACAAGGCTAGGTTGGCAAGAAATGCTATTCCATCCCTTTGAGCGCAGCGATAAAATTAGACTTCGTCGTGGTCGAGGGGCATTGAACCGGAGCCGTCTGCGCCCCTTGTGATCCGGAGATTGACTTTCAACGTACGGATGACAACAAAGCAATCTCTAAAAGCGGAAATGACCGAAACCGTCATGGTTCACGAGCATATCGACACGGTCGATGTACTGATGGCGCACTATGTCGCCGGATCTCTTCCTCAGCCGGCGCGAGTGCTGGTGGAATCGCATCTCGAAATGAAGCCGGATCATCGCTTGCTGGTGAGTGATCTCGAATCTCTGGCCGGCGAGGCTCTCGAGCAGATGCCGGAGGCTGCGATCGGTGACCGCGCTACGCGGCTCGCGGCCGTCTTCTCCTCCGCGCCGCCCGCCGAAAACCACACAGCAACGAATCTGCGGATGGAAAAAGGTTTCTTCCCGAAAGCGATTCGCGATCTCGTCGGTTATGACTTGGACACTGTGCCCTGGAAAACGAAGCTTCCGGGCTTCAAGCAATACTCAACCGACCTCGATGGCTGCGAAGTCAGCCTGATGTGGATCAAGGCTGGCCGCGCGCTGCCAGCGCACACTCATAAGGGCATGGAACTCACCTTGATCCTGGATGGCGCATTCAGCGACAGCCGCGGCCGTTTCGGACCCGGTGATATCTCGGTCGCCGACGAGAGCGTTGACCATCGACCGATTGCCGAAAAGAACCGTCCATGCGTCGCGTTTTCGGTCCTCGACGCGCCGATCAAGCTGACAGGCTCCTTCCGCCAAATCATCGGCGACCTGATCGGCTGAAAGCAGCCACAATAGCGTGATATGCCTTAAATCCGGGAGATGGCGAGGAACTCCCGGACCTGTTTTGACGTTCAGAACACAGCCCGGAGGATATGTGCCATGCAAGATTTCGTCGCTCGTCCTGAACATGGAATAGCCTGGATTTCCGGCGCGAGTTCAGGAATTGGGCGAGCCTTGGCACTGAAGCTTGCGGGGGACGGATACAAGGTGGCTGTCACCGCTCGCGATCATGAAAAGCTTGCCGAATTGCAGGTTGAGGCTTCCGATCTGCCCGGCAGCATCATCGTGCTCGATGGTGATGTCACCAATCCCGAGGACATGGAGCATGTGCTTGCTTCAATCGAATACGAGTACGGTGCGCTGGCATTGGCGGTCTTCAACGCCGGCGTTTATTTGCCTATCCACGCGGAAGAGTTGAAGCTTTCAGATTTTGAGCGGAGCTTTGCTGTCAATCTGCAGGGTGTTGTGAATTGCCTTGTCCCGGCCGTAAGGCACATGAAGGTGAAGGGGCAGGGGCAAATCGCCATCGTCTCGTCGGTTTCAGGCTATGGCGGGCTGCCGACCGGTGCCGCTTACGGCGCTACGAAAGCCGCATTGATTAACATGGCGGAGAGCCTGAAATTCGATCTCGACAAGATGGGCATCCGCATCCAACTCATCAATCCTGGCTTCGTCGATACGCCTGCAACGAAGAGAAACCAATTTCACATGCCCTCGCTGGTCTCGGTCGAGGAGGCTGCCGAACAGATTTCGGCGGGACTCAAGTCTCAGCGTTTCGAGATTACCTTCCCGAAGCGTTTCACCTACACGATGAAGCTCGTCAATCTGCTGCCTTATAATCTCTATTTCTGGCTGGTGAATCGCTCGACCGGCTGGCGGGAGCGGCCGTTGGAAAAGCACCCACGGCCAGGTATGGCGCATCCGGCAGAGTAGCCGTTGCTGTCTGAGGCAGAGACGAGGCGGATGGCGGCCAGACAGGAGGTCATCTGTCAACAGGCCGCCACCCGCTCTCGTCAGCTCCGCGACAAAGACGACCTGGCGGACGTCTATATTTCTAGCCGCGGAAGCCTGCTCACAATAAACAGAATTCCAAGAGGCGTTCGAAGCGTTTATCGAAGCCCAATGGGCGAACACGCTCCTGTGCCGACCAAAAGCGCTCGCGCCATTTCGGCAAGTGTACCAGCATAGTCTAACCTGAAATCGAAGTCCCTGGCCAGTGACAAATTCGCCAAATTCGGCTAGGCGATCTCGCATTGGCATTTTGCTCCTGCGACGAAACAGGGGCTCGCGCGGAACAGACGTTTCGGCCGTCGTCGGAGAATTTTCGAGAGGTTCCAGCGCAAGAGGAGGGCCGGTTATCCCGGCCCTTTTGGAGGCCATCTATATCGGCCCGATCAGTTATCGTATTCGCGGCAAGCGTCATTGATTGATGCGCCACTCTCGCCGCCAGGGGTATCAACGCCCGAATTTGCATGTGCCGCACCCGGCAATCCATGGCCTTTGGCTGGGGCGTGATGCGTTGGGTTAACCGGGGCGACAGTGATCGGGTTTGCCGTTATCGCCGCTCGTATAGTCGCCCGCGTAGGTGCTGGAGCTGGGATTTGTGGGGCCGCCATTCGTTGGGCCGAACGGCTGCAGGGTCTTGGTCGGCGAAGAGCAAGGTGCTGATCTAGCGATACACCTGAGAGTGGGAAAAGAGATTCTCATGGTTAGCCAGCCATGATCGAAAGATGCTCAGTTCGACGTCTGGCAATGCGTGGTGTCGTTCATTCGCTGGCAACGGGTCTGGAAATTGGTCAGCGGCTGCTGTTGTTTCTGTTGCTGCTGCTTCGCGTGGAGCAAGCCGGCTCTCACCGTTGCACTCCCCGCAGGAATTTCCGGCCGTCTGACATCGGTATCGGGAGTCGGACTGTGACAGCCGGCCAGCGCAGCGACCGCACATAGCGCCGCGGCCAGAAGGAACATGCGTTTCATTGCTATTGCCCCTCTCCAATTCCCTGAGACACGCAATGCGTCGAACCTCAGGATACAATTGGGACGTGAAGAGTTCAAAGCGCTAAATCTGGGCAACACTACAGCGCACGGCCGTCGGTGCGAATATCCCAGGCGCCGACCGTTCGAAAGCATTTCAAAAGTGGGGAAAGAAAACACCTGCTTTTGGAATATCAACAAAAGCAGGCGCTTATCTTTGAAACTGGCTCCCCGGGCCGGATTCGAACCGGCGACCTGTCGATTAACAGTCGAATGCTCTACCGCTGAGCTACCAGGGATCACCGCTCGCCGCGGTGTGAGTGGCCTAATACAAATGCTTGCCCGATTTGCCAAGCGGTTTTTTCAAAAAAATGACATCCGCTTGTATTCGCTCTGAATAACCCCATCTCCTGTGGATGACTGAAGCACATGATACCACTGGAAAATCGGGCGCCAAGCGATTTGGCATCAATCACAACACCGGCCATCTCGTTCTAGGCTCCGTGAGCATTCCGTTTCCACGGTCGCGCCTCGGTAGAATGACGATCGGCATTCTGCTGATCCTGGGTGGCGTTTTGGGATTCTTGCCCATTTTAGGCTTCTGGATGCTCCCGCTGGGATTCATCGTGCTGTCGCACGATCTGCATCTCGTTCGCCGGATGCGGCGGCGAGTCTCTGTCTGGTGGAGCAAGAGGCGGAAACCGCCCCTTGATTAGCTGAACAAACCTGCGGTCCAATAAAACAGCGCCGAGATAAGCGCAGCCGCCGGAAGCGTGATTACCCAGGCAACGACGATGTTGCCTGCCAGGCCCCAACGGACTGCCGAGACGCGGCGTGCAGCACCCACCCCTATGATCGCACCGGTGATGGTGTGGGTCGTGGACACTGGAATCCCGAGCCATGTGGCTCCGAAGAGCGTCAGCGCGCCGCCGGTCTCCGCACAGAAACCCTGCATCGGGTTCAGTCGGGTGATCTTCGACCCCATGGTGTGGACGATTCGCCAGCCGCCGAAGAGTGTCCCAAGCGCCATCGCCGTCTGGCAGGAGAGCACGACCCAGAGTGGTACGTGAAAGCTTCCCCCGAGATAACCCTGCGAATAGAGGAGCACGGCAATGATGCCCATCGTCTTCTGTGCATCATTGCCGCCGTGACCAAGCGAATAGAGAGAGGCGGATACGAACTGCAGGACGCGGAATGTGCGATCGACAGCGAAGGGTGTCTGTCGAACGAAGATCCAGGAGACGGCAAGCACGAGGAAGAGCGCCAACATGAAGCCGATGAACGGCGACATGACGATGGCGCTCGCTGTCTTCAGCAATCCGCTCCACACGATTGAGCTGAAGCCGACTTTTGCGAGGCCGGCTCCCACCAGCCCGCCCACCAGCGCGTGCGAAGAACTGGACGGGATACCGAAGATCCAGGTGACGATATTCCAGATGATCGCACCCATCAGTGCCGCAAAGATGACCAGCGGTGTGACGATATTGGGATCGATGATGCCGGTACCGAGGGTTTCGGCAACGTGGAGACCGAAGAACAGAAACGCAATGAAATTGAAGAAAGCTGCCCAGACAACTGCATAGTGAGGTCGGAGCACCCGCGTCGAGACGATCGTTGCGATCGAATTCGCGGCATCGTGAAGGCCGTTCAGGAAGTCGAAGAACAGCGCAACCGCGATCAGGCCGGCGAGCACCGGAAAGGCGAGGGTGGCGTCCATCAAACGTTCTCAATCACGATGCCGCTGATTTCGTTGGCAACGTCTTCGAAGCGATCAACGACCTTCTCCAGTTCACCGTAGATTTCGCTGCCGACGATGTAGGCCATTGCATTTGACGCACCGTGACGAAGGAAAAGCTCCTTCAGGCCGTGGTCGTGCAACTCGTCCGAGCGCCCTTCGACGCGGGTGACCTCCTCCGCAATCGCCATGAGCCGCGGGGCATTGGCGTTGATGCGGTCGAGCAGGGGGATCGCCTCGCCGATGAGATGGGCAGCCTGCACGATGGCCGCCCCCATTTCTTGCATGCGGGGATCGAATTGGGTCTGCTCGAAGAGCCGGATCGTCTTGACGGTCTTGTGCATCATATCGATCGCGTCATCCATCGACTGGATCAGATCCTTGATATCGACACGGTCGAAAGGCGTGATGAAGCTTCGGCGAACCGCGAGTAGCACCTCGCGGGTGATCTCGTCGGCATCGTTTTCGAGTGCGACGATCCGATCGCAATGCCGCTCGGTGTCCTTGCCGGCAAGCAATTCGTTCAGCGCTTCCGCCGCCCCTACGATCGTCTGGGAATGCTGGGAAAAGAGGTCAAAGAAGCGGTCTTCACGCGGTAGAAGTTTACGAAACCAGCCGAGCATTCCATCCATCCGTTTGAGAATTTTTAGGAGCCCGTCATAAATTAGCAGGGCTTGCAATAAAAGTGTCACAATTGCACCGGCCAAGATTCTTTTCCGCCGTGCATTTGCAATGGGCGTCAGGGAACTTGAGACTTGCCTGAGCGTTAAAGTTCTAAGCGTTTTCTGACGCGAGACATGCAGGAAATGAGAAGGTGCTGGAATGAAGAAGCTTGCGGTACTGGTATTGGCAATCGCGACGAGCCTGTCCGGCATCGGACCGTCTTTCGCTGAAAATTCGGGTGACGAGCATTCACCTCAAAGCCGCGGCGAGTTTGGAGATTCCGGCGCCAGAAACAGCCGCAACTACGACCGCTGCAGCTTCTATCGTTGCGGTGGTTACCGGCATGGCCATTATAGTGGGCGCTACTATCATGATGATTACTATCGCCATTACGACAATGATGCCGGCGCACTGATCGGTGGCTTGGCGGCGGGCGCGATCATCGGCGGACTGATTGCTCAGCCACGGGCCTACCCGGTCGGCAATTCCCACGTCGATTGGTGTTACAGCCGTTACCGCTCCTATCGCGCATATGACAACACCTATCAGCCGTATTATGGCCCGCGGCGGCAGTGCCACTCACCATACTAATGGTTGATCATAGAAACCGGCGGGCATATCGATTGGAAATCCTGCCGGTTTTTTAATAACCCCCTTGCACTCAATTTCTATTCATTCTAAATGCCCGCCAACGCTTCGGTGATGAAGCGCAGTGAGGCCTCGTGGCGGAGTGGTGACGCAGAGGACTGCAAATCCTTGTACCCCGGTTCAATTCCGGGCGAGGCCTCCATCTTGATTTTCTATCCGTAAGATATTGATTTGCAGTCGGATTTTGTGACTCGGCTGCAGTGACTGTAGCCAAGTCGAGTCGGGCGCGGGCGTCTTATTCGGGTTTGCAGGTTGCTGTTCAATCGCCAGCCGGCAGTAAGTCTCCTGCCGTTTCGATCCTCGGGAATTTATTTGCAGCGAGCTCGCCAACCCACTTACTCCAATCGGACTAGGACCTAGGTCCATCTGTGACAGCTCTTACAACGGAGCTATGTTCTTTTTGCTGGTCTGCCGGGGGACAAGATAAGGCGTTGAAGGTATCGGACCCACTCCTTGATCAGCTCCATTTCGCTGCCCACGGCAGACAGGGCGGGGGTAAGTTTTCTGTCCCAGCAATGCTGAGGGGGCGGCCAGGTTGGTCGCCCCCTCCCGGATCATGATTACGTGGTCCTGCCGAGTATCTTGGCGGTCGGGGTCGAACGCTTCTGGACGCCTTCCTTCCAAATTTAAGCTCCGACGACATTTTTCTCCACCGGCATAGTGAAAATCCGCAAGGTGTTAGATTTGGTGCATGCTTTCCATGACCAAATCGGCGATTGCCGGGTTTTTGATAGGGCGCTAAGCTTCACCCTCAATTCTGAGGAGCGCCTATGATGTCGGCGACCAAAATACCGCAACTGATCTTTGCTTTAAGTGTGGCGCGCGAGATGGCCGAGCGTGAACTCCACGCCGAGATGCTTGTCATGCTGATCGAGGAGGCACTGAAAGAGGCGCAGGAAGAGGCGTTGCGCCACGGCATTCTCGTCGACATAGAAGAGGAAACCGAACTGCAGTAGCCTTCACCGGCAAACCGAGCGGCCCCGGCCGCGGCTGTTTTGGCCCCGGCCGGGTTGTCGATCGGGGAGGGGCTGGGGAGGCTCCGGGATCGACCGCGACACGATATAGATCCCATTCGACGGCCAACATTGGTGCTTAAAGGTAGGTTTCGTCGTTTGTTCTTGCCTAAAAAGAACTTCTCAACGGTCCACTCGTCACCCACGCCGCGGCTTGCAGTTCAGTTGACCCTTTGCAGTGACGGCATTGGTGATACGCCAGTTGTCGCGACACTCGGGGCGCTGACTCTCACAAAGGGGATAAGGAGTATGATCGCCAGCAGCGCGCCGATGAAGAAGCCGCCCAGCACGAGTGGTTTGATTGCCATGTCACATCCGCCGAATCCCAAGGAAACGACACTATCGGGACAAAAACTGACAATGGCCTGAAGGCAGTTAGTTAGCTCGTTTCACGATCGAAAAGGCCGCAGCAGAAGATGCCGATCAGCGTTGCGATGATGAAGAAGTCGAACAATGAGAGATATTCGATGATGTTCAGCATGGCCTACTCCTCCTCTGTTCCTCCGGTTGCAATAATATCACAGCGCGCTCGTTTGTTCCACGAAGGGTGGCTGCGGGCCCGCATCGGGAATGCTCGCACCCCGAATTCTTGCCGCAGGCATTCGCGAAGCCTTGAAAGGCCAGTGTGCTGAGATTAAGAGACGTCCAGACAAAGCCGCTTCTACCGAGCGAGAGGACATGATGAATTTCGAATCAGCACGCGCAAACATGGTCGACAACCAGCTCCGCACGACGGACGTCACCTCGCATTCAGTGCTGACGGCCTTCCTCACGGTGCCGCGCGAGGCTTTCGTTCCAGAGAAGGCGAAGGCGCTTGCCTATATCGATCGTGACGTCGAAATCTGTCCGGCAGCGTCCGGCAAGCCGGCGCGTTATCTGATGCAGCCGTCGCCGCTTGCAAAGCTGCTCCAGCTTGCGGCGGTCACGAAGGATGATGTCGTACTCGAGATCGGTGCCGGTAGCGGCTACGTATCGGCTCTTTTTTCGCAGCTTGCCAGTACGGTGATCGCGGTTGAAGAGGACGAAACGCTTGCGGCGGAAGCCAAGACCAACCTTGCCGGCTACACAAACGTATCTGTTGTCACTGGCCCGCTCAATGCTGGCAGCCCGTCAGGCGCTCCTTATGATCTCATTTTTGTCAGCGGTTCTGTCGAGGAGGTTCCTTCTTCCTTGCTGTCGCAGCTTCGTGACGGCGGCCGTCTGGTCACGGTACAGGGTTACGGCGGTTCGGCGCGTGCAAAGGTTTTTGTGAGCGAGCGCGGCACGATTTCCGAAAACGTCTACTTCAACGCCTCTGTTAAGCCGCTTCCCGGTTTTGCCAAGGCGCGCGAATTCGTGTTCTGATCTATAGCTGCGATCACTGACTTTCAACGGGCGCCTTTAGCGCCCGTTTTTCTTTTCCATCCATCGAATTTCGGGGTTGCCAGCCAGCGTGCAGAAAGCTGTGCATGGCAGCATTCATTTGATTCGCGATGATTTTTTTCAATCATCGGCTATCCTAAGGTATGGGTGATTCGGATGCCCATTCCACGCAATCCGGTCGTTTTTCGGAATAACGGGGATAGATATGGCTCAGCCAAGTGTAGCGCGTGAACCGTCAATGGAAGAAATTCTAGCGTCGATCCGCCAGATCATCGAAAGCAATGACCCGGGTGCAGGCAGGGCGCTCTCCGCTTCGCTCCCGGCAGTTTATGGCGGCGATGAGGATGATCGCGATTCGGACATCCATTTGACGGTGGACGAGACTTACGCTGGCGTGGAATTCCCTGAAACAGTCCCTCAGCCCGATCCGCGTTTCGTTGCCGCCAATTCGGCAGGCTCGGCTCCTCTGCCGGAGGCGCAGCCGCGCGCCATGTCTCTGGCGGATGTCGCTGCGCGCGTCCGAGCAGCGTCGGAGCGGAACGCTGCCCAGTTGCAGCGCGAAGTGCCGCCGGCATTTCGGCAGGCCGCGGAACTGAGGACCGAGGCGCCGGAGACTGTTGGCGAGGTGCTGGTTTCGGCTCCAAGGGCTTCGCAACCTGCCGAAGCCGCTACGGCCCCCATTTCAGCTCCTGCGCCGAAAGTCGTCGCTGTGCGCCCGCCGGTGGAAGTGCCGTTCGAAATGCCTCAGGCCATCGCCGTGGAGCCGCGACCCGCTGTTGTCCAGGCGACAGAAGTTTCCGTACCTGCCATTGCCGAGCCGATGGTTGAAGACACACCGCGGCGCCGCATTGAGGATGAGCAGCAGCCGGCATTGCTCTCGCATGACGCGGGCCTTCAAGTCAGCCGTTCCTTTGAGGAGCTTGCTGCCGTTGTCGATGGCGCACAGCGTCGCTCGCTCGATGAGATCGCGGAAGATATGCTGCGCCCGATGCTGCGCGACTGGCTGGATGACAATCTGCCGACCCTGGTTGAGCGTCTCGTGCGCGAAGAGATCGAGCGCGTGGCGCGCGGCCCGCGCCGCTGATCGGAAACGCCTTTTCTCAAAAAGCCGCTCCGGTCCCGGAGCGGCTTTTTTATTGACTTGCCCGAAGCCATCCTATTTACAACCCGCATCTAAGAACCTCCAGATTTTGGTCCCCAAATGCTCGACAAGACCTACGATTCCGCTGCCGTTGAACCGAAAATCGCTGCAAAATGGGATGAGGCGGACGCCTTCCGGGCGGGCGCAAATGCCAAGCCGGGCGCTGAGACCTTCACCATCGTCATCCCGCCGCCGAACGTGACCGGCTCGCTGCATATGGGCCACGCGCTGAACAACACGCTGCAGGACGTCATGGTCCGCTTCGAGCGCATGCGCGGCAAGGACGTTCTCTGGCAGCCAGGCATGGACCATGCCGGTATCGCCACCCAGATGGTTGTCGAGCGCAAGCTGATGGAACAGCAGCTGCCGGGCCGCCGCGACATGGGTCGCGAAGCCTTCATCGAGAAGGTCTGGGAATGGAAGGCGGAATCGGGCGGCCTTATCTTCAACCAGCTGAAACGCCTCGGTGCCTCCTGCGACTGGTCGCGAGAGCGCTTCACGATGGACGAAGGTCTCTCCGCTGCGGTTCTCGAAGTCTTCGTAAGCCTTTACAAGGAAGGCCTGATCTATCGCGATAAGCGTCTGGTCAACTGGGATCCGAAGCTCCTGACGGCGATCTCCGACATCGAGGTCGAGCAGCACGAGGTCAACGGAAATCTCTGGTATTTCCGCTATCCGCTAGAGCCCGGCGTCACTTATCAGCATCCCGTTGCCTTCGACGACGAGGGCAAAGCGACTGAATGGGAAACGCGCGACTATATCGTCGTCGCCACCACCCGCCCGGAAACGATGCTCGGCGACACCGGCGTTGCGGTCAACCCGAAGGATGAACGCTACAAGCCGCTCGTCGGCAAGCACGTCATCCTGCCGATCGTCGGCCGCCGCATTCCGATCGTTGCCGACGATTATCCGGATCCGACGGCCGGAACCGGCGCTGTCAAGATGACGCCAGCGCATGATTTCAACGACTTCGATGTCGGCAAGCGTGCCGGTCTTCGTGTTGTCAACGTGCTCACCGCCGATGCGCGGATCACGCTCAAGGACAACGAGGATTTCCTGGAAGGCATTCCGGACGCCGCAGCCCTGCATGGCGCCTGGGACGAACTCGAAGGCAAGGATCGCTTCGAGGCCCGCAGGATCATCGTCCGCATCTTCGAAGAGGGTGGCCTGCTCGACAAGGTCGAGCCGCACAAGCACATGGTTCCACACGGCGACCGTGGTGGTGTTCCGATCGAGCCGCGCCTGACGGAGCAATGGTACGTCGACGCCAAGACGCTCGCAGCACCGGCGATCGCGTCGGTTCGCGAGGGCCGCACCAAGCTCGTTCCACGCAGCTGGGACAAGACTTATTACGAGTGGATGGAAAACATTCAGCCGTGGTGCGTTTCCCGCCAGCTCTGGTGGGGCCATCAGATCCCGGCCTGGTATGGTCCCGATGGTCAGGTCTTTGTCGAAAAGACGGAAGAGGAAGCCCTGCAGGCAGCGATCCAGCACTATCTCTCGCACGAAGGCCCAATGAAGGCCTACGTCGAGGACCTGCTCGAGAATTTCAAGCCGGGTGAGATCCTGACGCGTGACGAAGACGTCCTCGACACATGGTTCTCGTCCGCGCTCTGGCCTTTCTCGACGCTCGGCTGGCCCGACAAGACGCCTGAACTGGAGCGTTACTACCCGACGAACGTTCTGGTCACCGGCTTCGACATCATTTTCTTCTGGGTTGCCCGCATGATGATGATGGGCCTGCACTTCATGAAGGATGAGGATGGCGTTCCGGTCGAGCCCTTCAACACGGTCTATGTTCATGCGCTGGTGCGCGACAAGAACGGCCAGAAGATGTCGAAGTCCAAGGGGAACGTCATCGATCCGCTTGAACTGATCGATGAGTATGGTGCTGACGCACTGCGCTTCACACTGGCGATCATGGCAGCGCAGGGCCGCGACGTGAAGCTCGATCCCGCGCGTATCGCCGGCTACCGCAACTTCGGCACCAAGCTCTGGAACGCGACGCGCTTTGCCGAGATGAACGGCGCCAAGAGCGATCCGCACTTCGTGCCCGAAGCCGCCGAACTGACGATCAACCGTTGGATTCTGACGGAGCTTGCCCGTACGGAACGTGACGTAACGGAAGCCTTGGAATCCTACCGTTTCAACGATGCGGCGGGCGCGCTCTACCGCTTCGTCTGGAACCAGGTCTGCGACTGGTATCTCGAGCTGCTGAAGCCGGTCTTCAATGGCACGGACGAGGGCGCCAAGAAGGAAGCGCAGGCTTGCGCCGCCTATATCCTGGAGGAGATCTACAAGCTCCTGCATCCCTTCATGCCGTTCATGACGGAAGAACTCTGGGCGCACACCGCAGGCGAGGGCCTCGAGCGCGACACGCTGGTCTGCCACGCCGAATGGCCGGCGCCGTCCTATGCCGATGATGCCGCGGCCGATGAAATTAATTGGCTGATCGATCTGGTTTCCGGCATCCGCTCCGTTCGCGCTGAAATGAACGTCCCGCCGTCAGCCGTCGCGCCGCTGGTTGTCGTCGGCGCCAATAGCCTGACGCGCGAGCGGCTTGTCCGGCATGACGCCGCGATCAAGCGTCTTGCCCGTGTCGACGCTATCTCGCTGGCAAGCGAAGCGCCGAAGGGCGCTGCGCAGATCGTCGTTGCCGAAGCGACTGTCTGCCTGCCGCTCGGCACGCTAATCGATCTTTCGGCCGAGAAGGCGCGCCTTGAGAAGGCAATTGCCAAGGCCGATGGCGAGATCGCGCGCATCAATGGCAAGCTCTCGAACGAGAAGTTCGTCGCCAATGCCAATCCTGAGGTAGTCGCTGCCGAGCGTGATCGCCTGGACGAATTGCAGGGCCAGACCGCCAGCCTGCGGGTTGCACTGGCGCGTGTATCCGAGGCCGGCTGAAGCCAACGCCTGGTAGTATGAAATTTTAAGGGCGTCCGATGTCGAATCGGGCGCCTTTCTGTTGAGGTCCAACGCGACGCGTCGAATTCCCTCTCGGATTCACCCATATCCACAGCGCCTTGCCTTGATTCCACACGGTTTCCGGCCGCCGTTGGCGAAAAATATGAGTGTTGTTTCCGTGTTACACGACTGCGCTAATGTGGAATGGTCACCCTCAAAGGGGTGGGTAATTTTACCGATAGTAGAATTTTATTCCACATTTTGGAAATATTGACGTGCCCGTCAATATTTTGCGTAAAACATCCGTTAGCTCAGTTTCCAATCACGCACCGCCACAAAGTTGCCATTTATCGGCATCGCCTGCACAGTCCGGCCGTTGCAATTGCCCGAGTGGGGGAGACACCTTGGCATCTCGTATGACTTCTGCCGGCGTTCTATCGCTTGCCCTATTTTCAACGCTGGCGCAGCCGTCCTTCGCGGGCGGCCTTGATCGCGGTGGCTACAATATCGATCTGCTGTTTGATCAGTCGCGTTTTTCAGCGCAGGCGGCCGTGATCTACGTCATGCCGCAGCGTGAACTCAAGAATGTGAAGGACACCAATACACGGTCGCCGTTGCTCGGTGGCGATGGCAATCTAAATGGACGTCCCAATCATGCGGACGATACTGAAAACTATGCCGTCCCATATCTGGGCTTGAAGGCAGGCTACGAAGATGTCGATTGCTTGCTCGACTATTCCGAGCCCTTTGGGGCACACACCAACCCGGGTATCAACTGGGCAGGCGCCAACAACAACATCGAAACAAAAATTGAGACGCACAACTACGCCACTACGTGCTCTTACAAGTTTGATGTCGGTCCCGGCCAGCTTCGCTTGATTGGCGGCGCCTTCTATCAAGAGGTGGAAGGCTTCAAGGAGCGTTTGGTAAGCACGTTGCCTATCGCAATGGGCACCGGGACAGGCGTCGGTCGGCTGGATCTCGCGGACAATGGCTGGGGCTGGCGAACGGGTATAGCTTATGAAATCCCAGAATACGGGGTGCGTGCCAGCTTGGTCTACAATAGCCGGGTCAAATATGACGACTTGTCTGGTACCGTTGATCTTACTCAGGTCCCTGTCGTTCCGACGTATGGCGGTAAGGTTACCAACGTCGTAGGCTCTACCGAGGCCCCGGATTCGTTGGAACTCAAGGTTCAGAGTGGTATCGCCCCAGATTGGCTGGCTTTCGGCTCCGTGAAATGGACCAACTGGAGCGTACTTCAGTCGATTGCGTTGTGCCCGACCACTGTCACGGGCAGCTGCAATCATTCAAATCAGTTGACGTCGCTTGACCTGCTCTATCAGGACGGCTGGACCGTTACAGGTGGCATCGGTCACAAGTTCAATGAGCAGTGGACCGGTGCTGTCAGCTTGACATGGGATCGCGGCACGAGCCACGGCTACGGCTCTCAGACGGACAGCTGGACGGTTGGTGTCGGCGCTGCCTATAACCCGACCGACAACATTGAATGGCGTGTTGCAGGCGCGCTCGGCGTACTCACAAGCGGTTCGTCCGGTGTGCTCGTACAAGATGGTGTCACCTATGGAAATGACGTCTCTTACGACTTCGGCAATGATCTTGTGGCTGCCGTTTCGACCAGCATCAAGGTGAAATTCTAAGTTTCAAAGACGAGCCTCAGATCAGCCCGGCAAAACAGCCGGGCTTTTCTTTATGTACACCTCGTTAAGCATGAGGTTTCCGCGTCTCATTTTGTGACGATTCAGCAACAGTTTTTTACCAGCATTTGAGTAAGATGATCTCGGGGCCAAATTGTCCATTTCCCGCCACAAACTAGGCGCAGCGCTATAGGCGGGCGAGGGAATGACAGGCATAGGTGCGCGTAAAAGAGTACGATGAGCGAGTTCGTAACGGGTACAAACAGGATCGGTGAAGCTTACGGTAAAAATGCCGTTGTCCGCGCCAGTTTCCTTTTCCCGCAAGGCGATTCCGCCTCAGAAGTTCGCTCTGACGTTGCGCTTCCAAGCTTCTCTTTCTTCTCGTGTTCAGATCGATCGGCGTCATTGGAATCGGCTTCCAGTAACATCGACACAGGTTTGGTCACAATTGGTGATTACCTTTTTCTTGACGGCGGAAAGGCGAATAGCCGGGCCGCGGGAGTGAGGCGGATGGCATCGCGGGCGGGCCGCGCCGGACAGCGGGCGGACAGGGGCGATGCACTTGGAGTTGAGGCTCTCGATGGAGGGCGAAGGCTGGATGCGACGCGGGCAAAGGGGCCTTTGAGCCCACCGCGGGATCGCTCGCCGGGAGGAATGCATCCGCGGATCGAAAGTCCGCTCGGATGGGAAGCGAAAGAAACCGAGTGAAATGCTGACGTCCGAGTCCAGACCCTTCAGACTGCTGCTCATGGGGCTTTCCATTGCCTGTTGCGCGGCAATTGCATCGCCAGCAAGCGCATTCGACATCAAGTCAGGCGTTTCGAAGGAGTCCGGTCCCTTCGACCTCTTCAAGTTTGGGTTCAAGGCCTACAAAAACGGTCAGAAGGAAGAAGCGGTCGAAGCCTATAAATATGCGGCCGAGAAGGGGCATACGGGTTCACGCTGGGCGCTCGCCAACATGTATGCCGACGGCGATGGCGTCGCGCAGGATGACTTCGAAGCCTTCAAGATCTACAGCGAGATTGCGCAGCAGGGCGTCGAGCCCGGCTCCGAAGATACCGGCTTCTTCGTCAACGCGCTTCTGTCGCTTGCCAACTATTACAAGCACGGCATTCCCGGCAGCCCTGTTAAGACTGATCTCAGCCAGGCGCGTCAGCTCTACTTCCAGGTTGCATCCACATTCGGCGTACCCGAGGCCCAGTTCCAGCTGGCGCAGATGATGCTGGCGGGCGAAGGCGGCAGCACCAGTGCACAGCAGGCGAAGAAGTGGCTCAACCAGGCCCGCAAGAGCGGCCATCCTGGCGCTATGGCGGTCTTCGGCAATATCCTTTTCCAGGAAGGGCAGGCAGCCAACGGCCTTGCGCTGATGACAGCCGCTCTCGACCGCTGCAAGCCGAAGGACTGTGGCTGGATGGAGTCACTGCAGGAACAGGCCTTCTCCGTCGCGACCGAAAGCGACCGCCGCTCGGCTGTCGCGCTTTCTCATAAAATCGGCGTCAACGGCGCCGAGTAATGCCGTGCGAACGGCGAGCCTGCGCAAGTGATCTGAACGATCGCGGCGCGCCAGGCTCAGGCCGCGAAATCGAAGTAGGCCACGACAGGTACGTGGTCCGATGGCTTCTCCCAGGCGCGGACATGCTTCTCAATCGCCGAGGACGTCATGCGGTCGGCAGCCTCCGGCGAAAGCAGCAGGTGGTCGATACGAATGCCGTTGTTCTTCTGCCAGGCACCGGCCTGATAATCCCAGAATGAGTAGAGTTGGACGACGTCCGTCGTGGCGCGCACGGCTTCCGTCAGTCCAAGGCCTTCAAGTCGACGGAATGCCTGGCGTGTTTGCGGCAGGAACAGCGCGTCGTTCTCCCAGACCTTCGGATCGAAGCAGTCATGAGGCTCCGGAATGACGTTATAGTCGCCGGCCAGGATCAGGATTTCCTCGTAGGCCAGCCGCTCGGCTGCGAATGAACGCAGCCGCTCCATCCAGGCGAGCTTGTAGGTGTATTTCTCGGTTTCAACAGGATTGCCATTCGGCAGGTAGAGGCAGCAGACGCGCGCGACGCGGTTGCCCGGCAGCGAAAAGACGGCTTCCAGGAAGCGAGCCTGCTCGTCGAGCGGATCGCCGGGCAGCCCGCGGCTTACTTCATCGGGCTTGGTCTTGGAAAGGATCGCGACGCCGTTGAAGCCTTTTTGGCCGTGCGTCTCGACGTGATAGCCCATGGCTTCGATTTCGAGCCTCGGGAAGCCCTCGTCGATCGTCTTTATCTCCTGCAGGCAGACGATATCGGGATCGGAGTCTTTCAGCCACTGCATGAGATTGTCGATGCGCGCCTTGACGCCATTGATGTTCCAGGTCGCGATCTTCATGGAGTGTCCTGTTCCGCTTCGTCGGCCTCTTGTATCGCGCTCCATCGGGCGCGGACAAGACTATAAACCGGCCGTAAGGGGTTCTTCGGCCGGTTCGATGTGGATACCCGGGACAGAGATCAGATCGAGAAGCTTGTGCCGCAGCCGCAGCTTGCGACTGCGTTCGGGTTCTTGATCTGGAAGGATTGGCCGAGGAGGTTGTCGACGAAGTCGATCTCGGATCCGGCCATGTAAACCAGCGAGAGGCTGTCGATCAGGACTTTGGCGTCGTTCTTTTGAACGACGGTATCGTCGTCCTGCGCACCATCTGCAAGGTCGAACTTGTAGGAAAAGCCCGAGCAACCGCCGCCTTCCACGGAAACGCGCAGCGCGCTCTTGCCCGGTTCGGTACCGACAATTGCCGCGATTCGTTTTGCCGCGGCATCGGAAAGGGTTACACTTACATCCGTCATGTTTGCTCCTGCCGGGGTCAAGATCCGGAGAGAATACCTGTTAGCCGCTGGTTTCAAGCGGCTGATTTCAAAGCTACTTACGCTCTATAGCACGAAAGCGCAGGTTCCGACAAAATGACTGCGAAAGCATCGCTTTGCCGTTTATGTTCTCTATAGGTATGAAGAGCGCAAGGCCGCGTCAATGGGCGGCTGCATATCGGGTAACGGTGACGAATGACGATTGACAGGCAGGCTTTGGGGTACGGCAATAGTGACAGAGCGGCGTATGCGGCCGATCCCTGGTCGACGCGCGGGAGGCTCTATCCCGAGGACCTCAGCCCCACCCGTTCGGATTTTCAGCGTGACCGTGACCGCATTGTTCACACGACGGCATTTCGCCGGCTGAAGCACAAGACGCAGGTGTTCATCGCCCAGGATGGCGATCACTACCGCACCCGCCTGACACACACCATCGAGGTTGCGCAAGTTGCCCGCGCCCTTGCCAGAGCACTCAGGCTGGACGAAGACCTCGCAGAGGGTGTGGCGCTCGTCCATGATTTCGGCCACACGCCTTTTGGCCATACAGGCGAGGATGCGCTGCACGAGGTTCTGTTGCCCTACGGCGGATTCGATCACAACGCCCAGTCGCTGCGTATCGTCACCAAGCTGGAACGGCGCTATGCCGATTTCGATGGCATCAATCTGACATGGGAAAGCCTGGAAGGGCTCGTCAAGCATAATGGCCCGCTTCTGACCAAGGACGGCGCCGGCACGCGTGGGCCGGTTCCGCAGCCGATCCTGGATTATTGCGAGATCCACGACCTGGAATTGGATACCTATGCAAGCCTTGAAGCGCAGGTCGCGGCAATCGCTGACGATATTGCCTACAACACGCATGACATCGACGACGGGCTTCGCTCCGGCTATCTGACCTTCGATATGCTGGAGGAGATCCCGTTTCTGGCGGGTCTGATGGCAGAAGTACGGGAACGCTATCCAAACCTCGAAGCCAGCCGCTTTACCCACGAGATCATGCGCCGTCAGATCACACGGATGGTCGAGGACGTCATTTCCGTCGCTCAACAAGGTCTTGCGGAGATCAGGCCGCAAAGCGCAACGGATATTCGCCAGGCCAATCGCGTGGTCGCGACATTTTCCGAAGCGATGTCCGAAACCGACCGGCAGATCAAGGCGATGCTTTTCAAGCGCATCTACAGGCACCCCGAGATCATGCGCATCCGCGCCGGCGCCGCGCAGATCGTGACCGATCTCTTCGGTGCCTATATGGCCAATCCGAAGGAGATGCAGAGCCACTATTGGGTGGATCGTATCGCGGGTCTTGCCGAAGCGGCGAGGGCGCGCCATGTCGGCGACTATCTGGCGGGGATGACCGACACCTACGCGATCAGCGCCCACAGGCGATTGTTTGACCACACTCCGGATTTGCGATAGGCAGCGATCGCCCGGCCAGGACCGGACAAATGCCTTGTGGCAAAGCCTATGCATGGAAGATTGTGATGAACCTTTTTACCGATTTCGACACCAGGATTAAAACTGCCCTTGAACAGATCGATCTGGTCAAGGAGAAGCGATCCGAGGTGGATTTCGGCCGCATCGCGATCGAGCCGCCGCGCGACCCGAGCCACGGGGATGTCGCGACCAACGCCGCCATGGTGCTGGCAAAGCCGCTCGGCACCAATCCGCGCGCTCTGGCGGAGGTCATCGCTGAGAAGTTGAAAGAAGACGCCGATGTCGCGGACGTCTCGGTGGCTGGCCCCGGCTTTATCAACATCAGGCTCTCCGTCGGCTACTGGCAGCGCCTGCTTGCCTCGATGATCGAGGCTGGCACGGACTACGGCCGCTCGGCCATTGGCGCTGGCAAACGCGTCAACGTCGAATATGTGTCGGCAAACCCGACTGGTCCGATGCATGTCGGCCATTGCCGCGGCGCCGTCGTCGGCGACGCGCTGGCCAACCTGCTTTCCTTTGCCGGCTTCGAGGTCGTCAAGGAATACTACATCAATGACGCGGGCTCGCAGATCGACGTATTGGCGAGGTCTGTCTTCCTGCGCTATCGCGAAGCTCTCGGCGAGAACATCGGCGAGATTCCGCCCGGCCTATATCCTGGGGATTACCTGGTGCCTGTTGGTGAGTCACTGGCTCGTGACTACGGCGTCAAGCTGCACAACATGTCCGACGATCAGTGGATGCCGATCGTCAAGGATCGCACGATCGACGCAATGATGGCGATGATCCGTGAGGATCTGGACGCGTTGAACGTGCATCACGACGTGTTCTTCTCGGAGCGCACGCTGCATGCGCACGGCGCTGCGGCGATCCGCACCGCAATCAACGATCTGACATTCAAGGGGCACGTCTACAAGGGCACGCTGCCGCCGCCTAAAGGCCAGTTGCCCGAGGACTGGGAAGACCGTGAGCAGACGCTGTTCCGCTCGACGGAAGTCGGCGATGATATGGACCGGCCGCTAATCAAGTCGGATGGCTCCTACACCTATTTCGCCGCCGACGTTGCCTACTTCAAGAACAAATTCGACCGTGGTTTCAACGAGATGATCTATGTTCTCGGCGCCGACCACGGCGGCTACGTCAAGCGCCTGGAAGCGGTGGCCAGGGGCGTTTCCGAAGGTAAGGCAAAGCTGACCGTCCTTCTTTGCCAGCTCGTGAAGCTGTTCCGCAATGGCGAGCCGGTGAAGATGTCGAAGCGCTCGGGCGACTTCGTGACGTTGCGCGACGTTGTCGAGGAGGTCGGTCGCGATTCGGTTCGCTTCATGATGCTGTACCGGAAAAGCTCCGAGCCGCTGGACTTCGATTTCGCCAAAGTAACGGAGCAGTCGAAGGATAATCCGGTGTTCTACGTGCAGTATGCGCATGCGCGCTGCATGTCTGTTTTCCGGCAGGCGAAGGAGGCGTTTCCGGACCTCTATGTCACCCCCGCCGACCTCGCGAAAGCGGTGGCAGGCATCTCGGATCCCGCGGAATTGCAGCTGGTTGCAAAGGCCGCAGAGTTTCCACGCTTGGTCGAGTCTGCGGCACAGTCGCAGGAGCCTCACCGCGTCGTATTTTATCTCTACGATCTGGCAAGTTCTTTCCATGCGCACTGGAATAAAGGTAAGGATCAAGTAGACTTACGATTTATTAACGATAAGAACCGAGAATCGAGTATAGCCAGATTAGGGCTGGTGTACGCCGTTGCGTCGGTTTTGAAGTCGGGACTTGCCATTGCGGGTACCGCTGCGCCGGATGAGATGCGGTAGCGTCACCATTTACCCACAATGCTCTGGCATAAACCTTAGCAGTTGCGAGTGGGATGAGTATGGCAGACAAACAGCGGGCGTATGACACGCGTAAGAATACGGACCTCTTTGCCGACGACGATCCTTTGGCGGAACTTGCTCGCATCGTTGGCTTTGAGCCGCGGGTAGCAGCAAATACTGTCGAAGACGCCCCCCGACAGGAGCCGGCGTTCAATCTCGAAGATGAATTGTTGCGCGAGTTCGAGCGCTACGACGAACCTCAGTCCGCGGCTTCCTTCGATCGTCTGTCTGAGCCCGTCTTGGAGCAGCCGGTTGCCTATGAGGCTCCCGTCGAAGCGGATGTTCCGCCGGTTGCCATGGCTGAACCCGAATTCGTCGTTCAGCCTGAGCTTGCCGGCGAACCGCTCGTTCGTCAGCCTTTTGACCGGGCTTCCAACCTGACCTCTGCCGCTTGGGCATCGGTCGCTCGTGAGGGCGAACCGGTCGCCGGTGGCGCTCGTGATCTGATTGAAGAGCTCGAGATGTCGATCGGCGCGGCGCCTGCTCCGGCAGCGCCCGTTACGCCTGTCAAGGCTCCGCAGTGGTCTGCCGCCAGCATTCGGTTGCCGATCGCGAACTTCCACCCGGCACGCCGCGATGAGGCTTCATCTGCGTCGGTCACTCCCGTCGCTGCTCCCGCGCATGAACCGATCGTTGTTGCGTCGGAGAGCGTTGCTGCTTTCGACGTGCCTGTTGCCGCGGGTTTCCCCGCTGAAATCGATCGCCACGAAGAACCCGATGCGTCTGAGATGCGCCAGGAAGCGCCGGTCGTAGAATCTCTAATCGATCATAGCGCCTTCGACCTGGCTGCTGCCGCGAAGGATGATGGCGCTGTTCAAGCTGACGCCGCGCTAACCGAAGCCGCGCCGGTGGAGATCGACGATATTACCTTCGATATCGATGAACTCCTTGCCGATGTGTCTCATTACCCCGTTCCCGAGCGCCAGACCGCGCCTGCGGCGGATGTCGCGGAGATGCCGACCTCGCCGGAGCCGGCTCGCCCAGCCGCGCCCGTAGTGGCACCATTGCCGACGTCAGTCGAGCAGCTTGTGCCCGCTCCTGCGGCCAAAGCCGAACCGGAAGGTGACGATCCTTTCGCCGGCCATGACTTTGAGCTTGATCTCGAAGGCATCGAACTGGAACTTGCCGATTTTGATTTTGCTGAACCGGTAAAGGCGCAACCGCAGGCGGTCGAGGCGCAGAGAGTTCCGGCGCAGCATATCCAGGAAGCTAAACCGCAGCCGGTCGCCCCGGTGCCCGCTTTCCAGCCGGCGCCAGCTCCCATCGTTGCTGCCGCGCCGATCAGTCAGGCTTCGGCGGAGGCAGCGTTCGTCACGAAGGCGCCCGTGGCTCCTGCGTTCTCGGCCGATGCCGGAGATGATCTTCCTTTCGATCCATCGATGATCTCGGATGCGGAATATCATCCGGAAGCCGTCGAAGAAATGCACGTGCCGGTGCTGCCGCCCGTCGAACAACCGGAACCGGTCGTCGCGACCTCCGACTTCGATTTCGACGTCGACGCTGAAATCGCCAACCTTCTCGCACCCGCCAAGCCGGCAGAAACGCCTGCGAAGCCGGCCGTCGAGGCATGGCGGACCCGTGCGCCGATCTCTGTCGCGCCGGCCGCTGCGCCAGCGGCGGCAGGCGCCAAGCAGGTTCCGTTGCAAAGCCTGGACGAGTTTGAGCGCGCCTTGGAAGAAGATTTCCGCCGGAGCGTCAACGAACCGGTCCAGCGCCGCGAGAACATTTCCCAGGTGCAGATTCAGTCGGCAAGTGAAGCTGAGGATATGAGCCGCGCCCGCTCGATGAAGCGTATGCTGGCTGCTGCTGCCGCGATCGTCGTCTTCGGCGGCGTCGCATATGCAGGTTACACGTTGCTCGCCCGTGATGGAGGCCTCGGTATCACCTCCGGCGAGCCGCGTGTGATCACAGCGGACAAGGATCCCGTTAAGGTTGTGCCGGACAATCCCGGCGGCAAGACCGTGCCAAACCAGGACAAGGCCGTTTATGATAGCGTCGGCGGTGCCGCTGCCGAAGCGCCAAAGCAGAAGGCGCTGGTATCCAGCGACGAGCAGCCGGTGGACGTCGTGCAGCGCACGTTGACCCCGGAAACGCTGCCTGAAGACAACGACAGCGATATCGCGCCGCCAATGGCAACACCTGTCGGCGACACCCAGGATCCGCGTCTGTTGCCCAGCCAGGATACGGCCGCAACTGACGAAGCAGATAATGCCAATCAGGCGCCTTCGGTTTCCGCTCGCAAGGTCCGCACCATGATCGTCCGGCCGGACGGCACTCTGGTTGCCCGCGACGAGCCCGCTCCGGAAGCGGCCCCGACGCTGCCCAAGGCAACGCCGGTTCAGACGCAGAAGGTCACGGCTGGATCAAAGCCGGCCGGCGGCACTGCTGCGAATTTCCCTGCATCGGGCCAGGTCGCCTCGGCCGACATCCGTTCAACACCGGTTGAAGAAGCCAAGCCGACGCCGGCGCAGGCACCCTCCGAGAACGCACTGGCCAAGGCGGCCGCCGCCACTCCCGCGAACGTCGATCCGCCAGTCCGCGCTGTGAAGAGCTCGACGGTTAGCGACGCTGCGCCGGCTCCGGCAACACGCCCGGCAGCGACAAATGCGGTTCAGGCACCTGCTGGGGCGCCCGCTGCGCCTGCGGCGCAAAAGCCGAAGGAGGTTGCCGCTGTTTCGCCGGCAGCGACCCAGGCCCAACCGACGGCTGCAGCTGGAGGCTATGGAGTCCAGATCGCATCGCTTCCTTCGGAGGACGAGGCGAAGAAGTCCTACGCGAGCCTTTCGAAGAAGTTTGCAAGCGTGCTTGCCGGTCGCAGCTACGAGATCCGCAAGGCGGATATTGCGGGCAAGGGCACCTTCTACCGTGTTCGCATCCCGGCAGGCTCCAAGGACGAAGCCGCGGCGGTCTGCGAAAAATACCGCGCCGCAGGCGGCAGCTGCCTTATCTCGAAGTAAGCTTCTGCAAGCATTCAAGGAAAGCGGCGGCCTCCGGTCCGCCGCTTTTTTTGTGAATGCCGGTTGACGCGGCTCGTATTTCCGCCCGACACCTCTATGATTCGGGTATGACCGAATCAAAAGCGATGATCCTTGGCTGTAGCGGCCTTTCTCTCACTCCCGAAGAAAGGGCGTTTTTCAGCGCCGAGCGTCCCTGGGGTTTCATTCTGTTTGGGCGCAATATTTCCGAGCCGCGGCAGATCGGCGACCTCGTCGCGGAGATGCGAGATGCTGTTGGTTGGCACGCCCCTGTCCTGATCGACCAGGAAGGCGGACGCGTCCAGCGCATCCGTCCGCCGATCTTCCAGCATTATCCCTCGGGGCAACAGCTTGGCAATATCTATCGGCAGGACAGAGAAAAGGGCCTTCGCGCCGCGTGGCTGATGTCGCGGCTGCATGCCTTCGATTTATCGAGCCTTGGCATCAACGTGGACTGCCTTCCGGTGTTGGACGTTCCGGTGGAAGGCAGCAGCAACGTGATCGGCAACCGTGCCTACGGCGACGATCCTGCAACGGTGACTGCCATGGGGCGTGCGGCGGCCGAAGGTTTGAAAGCCGGCGGCCTTCTGCCTGTGATGAAGCACATGCCGGGCCACGGTCGCGGCTTTGCCGATTCCCATCATGAACTGCCGGTTGTGACGGTTTCGCGCGCGGAACTCGAGGCGCACGATTTCCCGCCCTTCATTGCCATGAAGGACGAATTGATGGCGATGACGTGTCATGTTGTCTTTGCGGCCATCGACTCTGCGCGTCCGGCAACTACCTCTCGTAAAGTCATCGACGGCATTATTCGCGAATATATCGGCTTCAAAGGGCTGTTGCTTTCCGATGACACGTCGATGAACGCGCTGGCCGGTACGATCGGTGAGCGCGCCGCCAACATCATCGCCGGTGGATGTGATATCGTGCTGCATTGCAATGGCCACATGGACGAAATGGAACAGGTTGCGGAAAACGTACCGGTCCTGCAGGGCCAGTCGCTGTCGCGCGCAGAAGCGGTGCTGAAGGGCTTCCCAACGGCTGACAGGGCCGAGGAAGCTTCGCTCCGCGCCGAATTCGATGCGATGTTTGCAACAGTCTGATCACCATAGGAGCAAGGCAGGGTGACGACGACCAAGGGTACGGAACGGCTACAGACGGCGGCAACGCCGATGGACAAGCTGTGGCAGGAGAACGGCGCCGAGCGCGCGAGCTCCGATCCCGCGCTGTTGATCGACGTCGCCGGCTTCGAAGGTCCCCTCGACCTCTTGCTCTATCTCGCCCGCAATCAGAAGGTCGATCTGTCCCGCATCTCCGTTCTTGCGCTGGCTGAGCAATATCTGCAGTTCATCGAAAGCGCACGGCGGATACGGATAGAGCTTGCTGCCGACTATCTGGTGATGGCCGCTTGGCTTGCCTATTTGAAATCACGCCTGCTGATCCCGCAACAGGCCAAGGATGACGGACCTTCCGGCGAGGAGATGGCGGCGACGCTCGCTTTCCGCCTGAAGCGCCTCGAGGCGATGCGCGAGGCCGCGAGCGGTCTCGTCAACCGCAACCGTCTTGGGCGGGATATCTTCGCTCGCGGCGCGCCGGAGCACATCCCCGATAGACATCAGTCGGCATATGATGCGAGCCTCTACGATTTGCTGACGGCCTATGCGTCGCTCAGGCAGCGTCAGGCAGTGACGCAGGTGACGATCGCTCGACGCAATGTCTGGTCGCTGACGGACGCCCGCGAGCTTCTGACTCGCATCACCGGCGAGATCGGCGACTGGACAGCCCTCGAATCTTATCTCTTGCGTTACATGGCGTCGCCGGAAGACAGGGTCACGGCGATTGCCAGTACCTTTGCAGCCTCCCTCGAACTTGTCCGCGAAGGTAAACTTGAAATCCGCCAGGATGGAGCCTTCCAGCCGCTCTACATGCGGCGAGGCCCGAAGCATGCGACGCTGCAGGTCGTCGAACAGGAGCGACCGGCGTGACCGATCTGGAAGACGAACGCATTGATAGCGCCATGACGGAAGATTCAGACGAGGAGGTTCGTGCGGAGAGCGAGGCGGAGCGCATTGCCGAGGCGCTGGTTTTTGCGTCTGCCCAGCCCGTGTCCGAAAGCTTCATTGCGGACCGCTTGCCTCGCACCTTCAACGTCCGCGCCATCATGTTGCGCCTGAAGGAGCAATACGCCCATCGCGGCGTCAATCTCGTCCAGGTAGATGATGCCTGGGCGTTTAGAACGGCAGCCGACCTCTCTTTCGTCATCAGGCGGGACGAGAACGAAGCGAAGAAGCTGTCGCGCGCAGCCCTAGAAGTCTTGGCGATCATCGCCTATCACCAGCCGGTGACGCGCGCCGAGATCGAGGACATCCGAGGCGTACAAACGTCTCGCGGCACGCTCGATGTGCTGATGGAGGCAGGTTGGGTTCGGTTCCGCGGTCGCAGGCGGACGCCGGGCCGCCCGGTCACGCTCGGCACCACCCGGGATTTCCTCGACCATTTCGGCTTGGAAGAACTGCGCGACTTGCCGGGGCTGGAAGAATTGAAGGGAGCGGGGCTGCTCTCCGGTCGCATACCGGCCAATTTCAATGTACCATCGCCTATGATGAACGACGAGTTGACCGAGGACGAAGATCCCATAACGCAACTCGATCTCGAGGAACTCGGCCTGCTTGCGCCGGGTGGCGGGTCCGAAGACTGATCGGATTTGTCGTGGTTCCGCTACGTGTCGCGAAAACAATGCCGATCACGGTTTTTCGAATGTGTAATCTCTTGTCACAGAGGGCGATACCGTGACATTAAGCGACAATCCAAGGGGAACTTTGATGTTGGAATTGGTGTAGGAAGCTCTTACATCTGGAAACATCGCAACAGGGAGTTAGCGTAATGGGTTCTTTTAGCATGTGGCACTGGCTGATCGTTCTGGTCATCGTGCTGTTGTTGTTCGGTCGTGGCAAGATTCCGGAGCTGATGGGTGATGTCGCCAAGGGCATCAAGAGCTTCAAGAAGGGCATGAACGACGAAGACGCGCCTGAGTCCACGACTGCCAAGACCGTCGATCACAAGGCCGACGAAACGAAGTAATCCACTTCCGGGCAACGTAGCCCCCACGTTTCCCGTTCAGGAGCCTTGAATGTTCGATATTGGCTGGACCGAGCTGCTTGTCATCGCGGTCGTATTGATCGTGGTGGTTGGTCCCAAGGACTTGCCGCCGATGCTTCGTGCGTTCGGCAAGATGACTCAACGCGCCCGCAAGGTTGCCGGTGAGTTTCGTGCTCAGTTCGACGAGGCCTTGCGCGAGGCAGACCTGGACGAAGTCCGCCAGACGCTGACGGATGCGCAGAAGCTGAACCCCGTCAACAGTTTGCGCGAAGCAATGAACCCGCTTCGCCAGATGGGTAATGAAATCAAGGCTGACCTGCAGAAGGCGACGACGGTCGACAACAAGACCGAGGTTCCGCCGGCTGCTGTATCGGTGCCTGAGCCGTCGATGAGCCTGCCAGAGACGCCGCCTGTCGTCACGCCGGTGCCTGCTGCTGTAGCAAATGTGGAAACTGCGGCAGTTCAGGAGAAGCCTAAGGCAGTCCGCAAGCCGCGCGCCAAGGCTGAGACCGCTCCTGCACCGGTCGCTGCCGCTGTCGAGAAGCCTAAGCGGGCTTCGACGAAGACAGCTGTCACCAAGAAGCCTGCGGCAGTTGCCGCCACAACCGCTCCGAAGAAGACAGCAGCAAAGAAGAAGAAGGACGACGCATGAGCGGTGAAATCGAAGACAAGCCGCAGCCACTGATCGAACACCTCATGGAGCTGCGTACGCGGCTGATCTGGTCGATCGGTGCGTTTTTCGTCGCGTTCATTGTCTGCTTCATATTCGCCAAGCACCTCTTCAACGTCCTGGTTTATCCATACAAATGGGCGGTGGTCTGGGCGAAGCTGGACGTGTCCAAAGCGCAGCTCATTTACACCGCGCCGCAGGAATTCTTCTTCACGCAGGTGAAGGTTGCTATGTTCGGCGGCCTGGTGATCGCCTTTCCGATTATCGCCGCACAGATTTACAAGTTCGTCGCGCCTGGCCTCTACAAAAACGAGCGCGCCGCCTTCCTGCCGTTTCTGATCGCGTCGCCTATCCTGTTCTTGATGGGCGCTTCGCTTGTCTATTTCTTCTTCACGCCGATGGTCATGTGGTTCTTTCTGACCATGCAGCAGGCCCCTGGCGAGGGCGATGTCGCGATCTCCCTGCTTCCGAAGGTCTCCGAGTATCTCAGCCTGATCATGACACTGGTCTTCTCGTTCGGACTGGTCTTCCAGCTTCCTGTTATCACGACGCTGCTGGCGCGCGTCGGATTGCTGACGTCGGATTGGTTGGCTGAGAAGCGCAAGTTCGCGATTGTGCTTGCCTTTATCGTTGCAGCGGTGCTGACGCCACCCGATCCGATGTCCCAGATCGGCCTTGCACTGCCGACCATCCTTCTCTACGAGATTTCCATCTACGCGGCGCGACTCGTGGAGCGCCAGCGTGCCCGCGAGGCGGTCGAAGAGGCTGAAGGAACCACGGACGTTGCCAAGACGGACAACGTCTGACCACTCTCCCTCAATGAACGCTTCCAAGTATCCGGTCGAGGCCTAGCAGGGCTTTGGCCGGGTTATCTTTCTTACAACGACCTGGAACGACGATGCTCGATATAAAATGGATCCGTGAGAATCCCGAAGCGCTCGATGCGGCACTTGCCAAGCGTGGTGCCGAGCCTTTGTCCGAAAGTCTGGTTGCGCTCGATGAAAAGCGCCGCTCGGCCGTTCAAAAGGTCCAGGACCTGTTGTCCCGCCGCAATACCGCATCCAAGGAAATTGGTGCGGCGATGGCGCAGAAGAACAGCGAGCTTGCAGAAAAACTGAAGGCGGAAGTGGCCGACCTGAAGGTGTTGCTTCCGACCGTCGAAGGGGACGAACGCCAGGCGACGGACGAACTGAATGACGCGCTGTCGCGCATTCCGAACGTCCCGCATGACGACGTGCCGGTCGGCAAGGACGAGCACGACAATGCCGTTGCCCGCGTCGTCGGCGAAAAGCCTCGCTGGAACCACACGCCCAAGGAACATTTCGAGATCGGTGAAGCGCTTGGCTACATGGATTTCGAGCGGGCCGCCAAGCTCTCCGGATCGCGCTTTACAGTGCTGACCGGTCCGCTGGCTCGGCTCGAGCGGGCACTCGGTCAGTTCATGATCGACCTGCATACGAGCGAGCACGGCTATACCGAAGTCAGCTCGCCGCTGATGGTTCGCGATGATGCTATGTTCGGTACCGGGCAGTTGCCGAAGTTTGCGGAGGATTTGTTCAAGACGACGGACGGTCGTTGGTTGATCCCGACCGCGGAAGTGACACTGACCAATCTTGTCTCGGGCGAAATCCTCGATCAGGAGAAGCTGCCGCTCCGCTTCACCGCGCTGACGCCGTCTTTCCGTTCGGAGGCGGGGTCTGCCGGTCGCGACACGCGTGGCATGCTGCGCCAGCATCAGTTCTGGAAGTGTGAACTCGTCTCGATCACCGATGCCGAGAGCTCGCTTGCCGAGCATCAGCGCATGACAGCCTGCGCTGAGGAGGTGTTGAAGCGCCTCGGCCTGCATTTCCGTACGATGACGCTCTGCACCGGCGACATGGGCTTTGGCGCGCGCAAGACCTACGACCTTGAGGTTTGGCTGCCGGGCCAGAACACTTATCGTGAGATCTCGTCCTGCTCGGTTTGCGGCGATTTCCAGGCGCGTCGCATGAATGCGCGCTATCGCGGCAAAGAAGACAAGGCGACGAAGTTCGTCCACACGCTGAACGGTTCGGGCACCGCCGTTGGCCGCTGCCTGATCGCGGTTCTGGAGAACTACCTGAACGAGGACGGTTCTGTGACTATCCCTGACGTCCTGCTGCCATATATGGGTGGTTTGAAGAAGATCGAACGGGCGGCCTGAGCCGATGCGCATTCTGCTCACCAACGACGACGGCATTCATGCAGAAGGCCTCGCGGCGCTGGAACGGATTGCGCGGACGCTCTCCGATGATGTCTGGATTGTCGCGCCGGAGACGGACCAGAGCGGCCTTGCACATTCGTTGAGCCTTTCCGAGCCATTGCGGCTGCGCAAGATTTCCGACAAGCATTTCGCGCTGCGCGGAACGCCGACCGATTGCGTCATCATGGGCATCAGGCAGGTCATGGACGCCAAGCCGGATCTCGTGCTCTCAGGCGTTAATTCGGGATCGAACGTTGCCGATGATGTCACCTATTCCGGCACTATCGCCGGCGCCATCGAAGGCACAATGCAGGGCGTCCGCTCCTTTGCTTTGAGCCAGGCCTATCTGCACCATGACGGCGCAAGGGCCGTCCCGTGGGAGGTCTGCGAGGCGCACGCGCCGGCACTTCTCGACAAGCTGATATCGCTCGACCTGCCAGAGGGCACGTTCCTGAACCTGAACTTTCCGAATTGTCGGCCTGAAGAGGTCGAGGGCGTGGAAGTCACGGCGCAAGGCAAGCTTGCTTTCAACCTGCAGGTCGATGCGCGTTCTGACGGACGCGGCTTTCCCTACTATTGGCTCAGGTTTGGAGAGCGTGCGGGTGCCTTCGTCGCCGGTACAGATATTCACGCTCTGAAGCATCGCAAGGTTTCGGTAACTCCTTTGAAACTGGATCTGACTGATTATTCCGTACAGGACCGCGTGGCGCGGGCGCTTTCGAGTACGGAGTAAATTGCTTTGACGGCACGGCTGGTGGAGAAGGAAGGTTTTGCGGCGCTCGTCTTGAGGCTGCGAGCCGAGGGCGTATCCGATCTGGACCTGCTGACTGCGGTCGAGCAGACGCCGCGGTCGCTGTTCGTGCCGCCTCAGTTTGCCGAGCAGGCCTATTCGAGCCGCACGATCCCGATCGAATGCGGCTCCTTCCTCGAGGGTGTCGATCTCGCAGTGAGGATCCTCCACCATCTGAAGATCAAGCCGGGGCAGCGTGTACTCGAGGTCGGCACTGGTAGTGGTTTCATGTCCGCCGTCATGGCCCGCATGGCCGAACGCGTGCTGACGATAGACCGCTACAAGACGCTGACGACGAATGCGCAGCGCCGTGTCGACTCGCTCGGGCTTCGAAACGTCATCATTCGACAGGCCGACGGCAGCGCCGGTCTGCAAGGCGAGGGGACGTTCGACCGCATTCTGGTCACCGCCGCGTTCAACTCCATGCCGCGGTTCTACACCGATCAACTTGTTTCCGGCGGTTCGATGATCGCCCCCTTGATGATCTCCGAGGATGAGTGTCGCCTGGTGCGGCTGACGAAAACGGGCAGCCGCTTCGAGCGCGAAGAACTGTTCGACACGCCTTATCTCCCGATCGTGCCGCGCCTGGCCTCGCAACTTTGAGGCGATCCGCCCGTTGGCGTTGCTATGGTTAGCAATCTCTCAAAAAAATCTCGCGGATTTCGGTACCTTAACCGCGTGGTAATACTAACGCGCTTTAATAAACCCACAAATGGTTGCGTTCATCAGTGGGTCGAGTCATGCGTTTCAGTCTTTCGCCAAGAGTAGGCAAGTCTGCCGGTAATGTCCTGATAGCGGCTTTGCTGGCGAGTACCGTAGCGGGTTGCAGTTCCGATGTGACACGTTTCGGTGGTCTTTTCTCGTCGTCCGGTCAGGATCAGATGACGACCAATTCCATTCCGCGCAGAAGCATGGGCGGTCTGCAGGCCGATCCGGTTCCGCAGGCGGATCTGGCGCAGGGCGGCTACTCGCCGAGCAATCAGGCGATGAATCAACCTTATCCGGCGCAGCCCGCTTACGGCGCCTCCAGTGCCCGCATGGCCTCGGCACCTGTCTCCGTTCAGCGTTCCGATCTCGCTGCTCCCTCCGCAGGAACGCCAGTGGCGCCATCCCACGAAAGGCAGGTCGCTCTCGCTCAGCCATTCCCTGCAGCCGCTGCCCCGAAGAAGTCGGCGCCCATTCTCGTTCCTCCGAAGACGGCAACCGACTCGATCGTTACCGGCACGACCCCGAAGGCCTCCGGCTGGTCGGCAACCAACGCGCCGTCCGTCACGCTTCGCCCGGGTGAAAGCACTGCGACACTGGCTAATCGCTACGGTGTGCCGGAGAAGGAAATCCTTCGGGTCAACGGCTTCAAAACTGCAGCTGCCGCCAAGCCTGGTCAGATCATTCTGATCCCGACCTTCAACGGAGGCAATGCCGCCAAGGCAGCCGCACAGACAGCCGACCTCTCAAAGGGTGGGCATCTGCCGCAACCGGGCAAGCAGCAGGAGCAGAACGTTGCCGTCGTTCCGGGTGCGAATTCCGCCCGCGACAAGTCGGTCGCAAATGCCGATCCGTCCAGCAAGCTTGCCGCCGGCGCAGGCAAGGGGCCGAAGGGCGCTGGCGGCACCTATGTCGTCAAGCCTGGCGACTCGCTTGCCAAGATTGCCAAGGCGACGGGCACCAGCATCGACGATCTTAAGGCCGCCAACAACCTGTCGGCTGGTTCGATCCGCATCGGTCAGGAACTCAATCTCCCTGGCGTTTCGCAGGATGGAATGAAAACCGCCTCCATTCCAGCGAAGGCAGAACCGAAGCCGGTCGCACAGCCAGCCTCTGCAACGACGAGTGCCGCTGCGCAACCGGCAACCTACAAGGCTCCCGTCGCCACGGAGACAGTGGATGAGGCTGCCAAGAAGGAAGTGGCGTCCGCGGCGCCCGAGGCAACCGGCATCGGCAAGTATCGCTGGCCGGTTCGCGGTGCAGTGATTGCGGCCTATGGCGCCAACGTCAACGGTAGCCGCAATGATGGCATCGATATCTCCGTGCCGCAGGGCACGCCGATCAAGGCCGCCGAAAACGGCGTCGTCATCTATGCCGGCAACGGGCTGAAGGAACTCGGCAATACGGTTCTCGTCCGCCATGATGACGGCACGGTCACCGTCTACGGCAACGCCGACACCCTGAGCGTTACCCGCGGCCAGAAGATCCAGCGCGGCCAGACGGTTGCCGTCTCCGGCATGAGCGGCAGCGTCAAGCAGCCGCAGGTCCACTTCGAAGTCCGCAAGGATGCGACTCCGGTCAACCCGATTACTTTCCTCGAATAGGTATTGCGTCCGAGGATGCTCAAAAGCCCGGCTTCGAAGCCGGGCTTTTGTCATTATGCGCGGTCGAGTGCGATGCGCATACGGCCGGCGAGATCCTGGATGTACTGCCAGGCGACGCGGCCGGAACGCGCGCCGCGCGTCGTAGCCCATTCCAGCGCCTCCGCATGCATCTTTTCGCGATCGATCGGCAGCTTGAAATGGTCAGCGTAGCCGTCGATCATCGTCAGATAGTCGTCCTGGCTGCATTTGTGGAAGCCGAGCCAAAGGCCAAACCGATCGGATAGTGAAACCTTCTCTTCGACCGCTTCGGAGGGATTGATCGCCGTCGACTGCTCGTTCTCCATCATGTGGCGCGGAAGCAGATGGCGCCTGTTCGAGGTGGCATAGAAGAGCACGTTGTCTGGCCGCCCCTCGACACCACCATCAAGGGCTGCCTTGAGCGATTTGTATGCCGTGTCATCGTGATCGAACGAAAGGTCGTCGCAGAAGACGATGACGCGATGCGGGGTGTCCTTGAGAAGATCGAGCAGTGTCGGGAGGCTCGCAATATCTTCGCGATGCACTTCCACCAGCTTCAACGATACTCCGCTCTCGCGCCGCACATCCTCGTGAACAGCCTTGACCAGCGATGACTTTCCCATGCCGCGCGCACCCCACAGGAGAACGTTGTTTGCCGCATAGCCTTCGGCGAAGCGCACCGTATTCTCGTGCAGGATGTCGCGTACGTGGTCGACGCCGCGGATCAGCTTGAGTGCCACGCGGTTCGGCCGCGCAACCGGCTGGAGATGCTGGCGGGCAGGGGCCCAGACGAAGCAGTCGGCCGCGTTCCAGTCGTTGACTGCGGGCGCAGGGCCGGCCAAGCGGTCGATCGCGTCCGTCAGTCGGCGCAGCTCCGTCAGAATGGCGTGGTTGACGTCTTCGGCCATGGGGCCTTCCTCCTGAATTCTGGTTGTAGCCAGCGTACCGTGTCTTTTGCCTGCGGCGTAGCATGGCCTTTTGCGAGCGGAAAGGTTATGAGGCAGCGGAATCGGTACGGTTTCCAGCTGTTTCTGTTGCATTCGCAAAGACCATAATTATAGTCCGGCCACCCGAGAAAAGGCGGAGTTCCGCCACCGGAATGTTTTGAGGAGTTTAGCATGTTCATCACCCCGGCATTTGCCCAGGCTGCTACCGACACTGCGGCGTCGCCGTTCGGCTCTGGCTTTGAAATGATCATCCTTTTCGTGCCGCTGATGGTCGTCTGGTACTTCCTGCTGATCCGTCCGCAGCGCGCGCAGGCCAAGAAGCGCGAAGAGACGCTGAAGGCGATCCGTCGCGGCGATCAGGTTGTCACCGGTGGCGGCCTCGTCGGCAAGGTCACCAAGGTTGTTGACGACAAGGAACTCGAAGTGGAGATTGCTGACGGCGTTCGCGTTCGCATCGTCCGCACCGGCATTTCGGAAGTTCGCGTCAAGGGTGAGCCGGTCAAGGCGGACGCCGCGTAGTATTGCAAACCTAGCCGCGAACCGGATTGGTCGGGTCGGAAACAGTCGAGAGAAAATGCGTCGTTTTTCCCGCTTGAAGGCCGTTCTGATCTGGTTGTTGGTGGTGGCGGCCGCGATAATCGCGGCCCCAAATCTGTTATCGGAAGGGCAGCGCTCTAAGCTCCCCTTTTGGCTGGCTCACAGTCGCGTTGTGCCTGGACCCGATGTGCAGGGCGGTTCCCATCTGCTTCTCCAGATCGAACGCGTTGATGTCGTGAAGGACCGGCTCGAACGCACGGTCGCGGATGTTCGCGGCAAGTTGCGTGAAGCCAACATTCGCTACACCGGTCTGACCGGGAACGACCAGGACGTCACCGTCAAGATAACCGACGCCGGCCAGGTGGATGCTGCCGTCAAGGCCTTGAACGCACTGACCGCGACCACGAAGAGCGGCTGGTTTGGAAGTTCGGTCCAAAGTGTTTCCCTGGAGAAGGGCAACGACGCACAGCTTACGCTGCGAATTTCAAACGATAGCATCGACGAAGGAATTGCAACCGCGCAAGCTCAGTCCCTCGCAGTCGTCGAGCGCCGCATCGCCGGTCTGGGGATCAACGATTTTTCCGTTCGCGCCGATGGTGACGACCGTATCGACGTCGAGGCCCTCGGTTCTATCGACGTCGAGCGGCTGAAGAATATTCTGAACGAGCCTGCTGAGCTTTCGGTTCGGATGATCGATGAAAGCATGTCGGGGCAGCAGGCCCTTGCCGGTCGCTGGCCGGCGACATCAGAGGTGCTCTATTCTCTGGACGATCCGCCCGTTCCCTACCTCGTCGATCGAACAGATTTCGTTACAGGCAAGAATCTCGTTGATGTCCAGGCGGTTGCCGATGCGCAAACGGACTCGGTCGCGATCACCTATAAGCTGGATGCCGAAGGAACCGAGGAACTCGCGCAGAAGACGCGCCAGAACATCGGACGGCACCTGGCCATACTTTTCGATGATCAGGTCATGGCTGCGCCGCTGATCAATGCGCCGATCCTGGACGGCACCGGAAGGGTGCCGGTCAGCTTCAGCGAGGACGGAGCCCGCGATCTTGCGCTGATGTTGCGAAGCGGCGCTCTGCCGGCGACGTTGACGACCGTGGAGGAGCGCACCGTCAGCCCCAGCCTCGGCGCGGAATCGAAGCGCGCCGGTCTGGTAGCTGGCTTCGTCGCTGCGATCCTTGTCACCGGGTTGATGTTTGCCTTCTATCGAAAGCTGGGCATCATCGCCGGCATTTCGCTTGTCCTGAACCTCCTCTTGATTCTCGCTGTGCTGAGCGCAATCGGCGCAACGCTGACGCTGCCCGGCCTCGCAGGCATCGTCTTGATCATAGGCATGGCTGTCGATGCTAATGTGCTCGTCTACGAGCGTATCCGGGAGGAGGCGAAAGCCGGTCACTCCTTCGCGGATGCGATCAGTAACGGGTTTTCGCGTGCATTCCTGACGATCCTTGATGCCAATGTCACGATCGTCATCGCGGCAGTCATCCTCTACTATCTCGGCAGTGACACCGTTCGGGGTTTTGCGGTGACGCTGGCGGCGGGAATTCTGACGACCGTCTTTACCACTTTCACGTTGACGCGCTGGATTGTCGTCACCTGGCTTCACCGCAAGCATCCGCGGCATCTGCCCAGGGACGTCCGCACAGGCATCTTTGATCACGCCAACATCCGCTTCATGGGGATACGGCGCTACACCTTCACTGCGTCGGCAGCGCTTTCGATCCTGGCGATGATCGGCTTCGCAACGGTCGGCGCCAATCTTGGCGTTGATTTTGCCGGCGGGTCGTTGGTGGAGGTCAAGGCGAAGCACGGCAATGCCGATCCTGATGATATTCGTGCCCGCCTCGACGATCTGAACATTGGGAACATTGAAGCTCGCCGCCTCTCCGACGCGTCGACGGCATTGGTTCGCATCCAGGCGCAGGGCGGCGGCGAAAATGCTGAGCAGTCGGCGATGACCTTGCTGCGTGATGAGTTGAGCGACGACTATGAGATCCCGCGGGTCGAGGTTGTCGGCCCCGCGGTGTCGGGCGAACTGACCAAGGCCGCGACGTTGGGCATACTTGGCTCACTGGCTGTCATCTTACTTTACATCTGGCTGCGCTTCGAATGGCGGTTCGCGGTCGGGGCTATCATCGCGACACTACACGATATCATACTGACGCTTGGCCTCTTCGTGCTGACTGGGATGGAATTCAATCTCACGAGCGTCGCGGCCATCCTGACGATCATCGGCTATTCGCTCAACGATACGGTGGTCGTCTACGACCGGATGCGCGAGAATCTGAAGCGCTATCGCAAGATGCCGATGCCGATCCTGATCGACGCGTCCATCAATCAGACGCTGTCGCGCACGGTACTGACGGCTGCGACGACCTTGCTTGCGCTTGTCGCGCTCTGCCTTTTCGGCGGTGACGTGATCCGCCCGTTCGCCTTTGTGATGCTGTTTGGCGTTGCCATCGGCACCTTTTCCTCCATCTACATAGCCGCGCCCGTGCTGATCGCTTTCAAGCTCCGCCCGGACGTGGTTGATAGCGACCAACATGAGAAAGTGGCCGAGCCGGATACGAACTCCGGCAATCCGGCAGTGTGAGAATATGGCAAGAGGCATAGAAATCCGCGAGGCGCATTTTCCCGGACGCGCGCCCATCGACACCTACGGCAATGGTGGTTTCCGTTTCGCCGACATGTCCCATCGCGGGTCGATCCTTTGCCTGCCGTCCGGCATCTATGGCTGGGACATGGATATGTCGAAGCCGCTATCGATCGAGAACTTTCAGAAGGTGCTCGATGAGGCGGCCGAGATCGAGGTCCTGCTGATCGGTACCGGAAACGACATGCGGCCGATCCCGGCGGATTTGAAGTCCGCGCTGAAGGCAGCGGGTATTTCCTCGGATCCCATGAATACCGGCGCGGCGGTCCGCACCTTCAATATCATGCTGATGGAATCCCGCGCTGTTGCCGCGGCATTGATAGCGGTCTGACAATGGCCGATCAGTCTTTGACGAACCAGGACATTTGCCTGGCGACGCTGCGCGACAACGACCGCGACCGCTATCTGGCCTGCCTGCTGTCGCCGGAAGGTAAAAGGGACGCATTGGCGGCCCTCTACGCCTTCAACGCCGAGCTTGCGCGCATTCGCGATCTGGTGCACGAGCCCCTTCCAGGCGAGGTTCGTATGCAATACTGGCGTGACCTCTTGCAGGGGAGCGCGCATGGATCCACCCAGGCAAATCCAATTGCCGCGGCCCTGCTATCGACAATCGAAGCGCACCGCCTGCCATCGCAGACCCTCGTCAACATGATCGATGCTCGCATCTTCGATCTCTACGACGATGCGATGGAGACACGCGTCTCGCTCGAGGGATATGCCGGCGAGACGGCATCTGCCCTCATTCAGCTGGCCAGCCTGGTGCTTGCACCAGAGGACGCCGCCAGAACGGCCGAAGCTGCTGGGCACGCTGGTGTTGCGCAGGCCATCGCCGGGCTCTTGCTTCTGATGCCATTGCACCGCCACCGCGGGCAGCTCTACATCCCGCTTGAAATCCTGTCCGCTACCGGGCTCGATCGTGATGCGTTTCTCGCCGGCGAGGACAAACCGCGTATCTCTGCCGCGATCGAAGCCTTTGCGGGGCTTGGCCGTGATCATCTTGCCAAGGCGAGAAAACTCGCGATCCCGCAAGCCGTGTTCCCCGCCTTTCTACCTGTCGCTTTGGCAGAACCGGTTCTCGTCAGCGCCCAGCGTGTAGGCGCGGGCCTGTTCGAGCGTCAACTACAGCGGTCGCAGTTGCGGCGCCAGGTGGGTATGTTGCTCGCGTTGATGCGCAAGAAAATCTGACCTTGTTTAAACTCGCGCAAGGCTCGTGCTCTATAAGAGCGCCGTTGCAGCTTTGATCGGAGAGCGATGTGAGCATTATCGTCTGGTGCGTTATATTCGCGATCGTGGTTTTCATCGCCTTCATTTCGACGCGCATGGCTGCGCAGAACAAGGAAGATGGCCTTCACGACACTGGCCTCGCGATCATCGAGTTCAATCGGGCTTTCCCCACTGAAGCGATCCGCCAGTTGCAGGCAACCGCCAACGGCCAGGCTGTATTCGTGCGCCTGCATGACAATAAGGCGGGCTTCATGCGCAACATGCAGAGACACTATTCATGCCACATCATCGAGCCGGGCAGGGTACGTGTCCTGAGTTCTGAAACGGGCAACGGCCTCAGCATCGAGTTCCTCGACGCCCCGCATCAGAACGGTACGTTCGAATTCGTATCCGCCAGGGAGGCATCAGAGGTCTCCCTCTGGCTGCTCGGCAACTATGTGGCCGACCCCGACAAGGCTTTGCCCTCCCATGGCTCCACGACTGCCAACGGCCAGTAGGGTGAACGGGGTCTTATCCTCACGTTACGGCAGTCACCTTCATTCCGATCGGTGGCACCTCCAGTGATGCCGGACGCGGCCGTTTTGCCGTTGCCTACCGTTTGAAATAGGCGCAAGATTTATGCTCATCCGGTAAAAGTTTGAGTTTGTATTCACAAACGCTACGGGAGGTGCGTGATGCTTGCAATCAATGATACCGCTCCGGATTTCGAAGCCCAGACTACCGAAGGCAAGATCAGTTTTCACGAGTGGATCGGTAATTCTTGGGCGGTGCTGTTTTCGCACCCCAAGGATTTTACGCCCGTCTGCACAACCGAACTCGGTTACATGGCGCGGATCAAGCCCGAATTCGACAAGCGCGGTGTGAAGATCATCGGCCTTTCCGTCGATCCGCTTGAACGTCACACCAGCTGGATGAAGGATATCGAGGAAACGCAGGGCTATCGTCCAAATTATCCGATGATCGCGGATGTCGATTACGCCGTATCAAAGCGCTACAACATGCTGCCTGCTTTGGTGTCCGGTGATCCGACCGAGCGTACCCCCGCCGATAACCAGACGGTCCGCAACGTTTTCGTGATAGGGCCTGACAAGAAGATCAAGCTGGTCATGGTCTATCCAATGACCACTGGTCGCAACTTCGATGAAGTGCTGCGGGTCATCGATTCCCTTCAGCTTACCGCTAAGCATAAGGTCGCTACGCCGGTGAACTGGAAGAACGGGGAGGATGTGATCATCGCTGGTTCAGTTTCCGACGACGACGCAAAGAAGCAGTACCCGCAAGGTTGGCGTGCGCCGAAGCCTTACATCAGGATCGTGCCGCAGCCGCACGGATAGTTTATCGCAAGCCAAGCCGCCATGAAGGAGGTGGGGATGATCTTCCGGCAGCTGTTCGATCCGGTGTCGAGTACCTATTCATATTTGCTCGCAAGCCGGACGGGCGGTGAGGCGCTGATCATCGATCCGGTGCTGGAAAGGGTCGATCGTTATCTCCAGCTCATCCACGAGCTTGATCTGAAGCTGGTGAAGGCCGTGGATACGCATCTCCACGCCGACCACATCACGGGTCTTGGCGCTCTGCGCGACAAGACCCACTGCATTACCGTGATGGGAGAACAGACGAAGGCCGACGTCGTTTCGATGCGTCTGTCGGACAATGACAAGTTGACTATCGAGGGACTTGCCCTGGATGTGATTTATACGCCGGGCCACACGGACGATTCCTACAGTTTCGTCTTGCCCGACCGCGTCTTCACCGGCGACACGCTGCTCATTCGCGGCACGGGCCGGACCGATTTCCAGAATGGTGATCCCAAGGCGCAATACGAGTCGATCTTCGGGCGCCTGCTGAAGCTTCCGGAATCGACCTTGGTTTTCCCGGCACACGACTATAAGGGCGATACCGTCTCAACCATTGGTGAAGAAAAGGCTTTCAATCCGCGCCTGCAGGTAAGGTCCGCCGATGAATATGCCGATCTGATGAACAATCTGAAGCTGGCCAACCCGAAGATGATGGATGTCGCCGTTCCGGCCAACATGAAGGTCGGCATGAATCAGGACAACGTGATGCGCCATGGCTGGGCACTGACGGCGCAGCAAGCGCTGAGCGTTGTTGGCCTCGGCGACGTCGCCCTCATCGATCTACGTGAGAATCCCGAGCGGCAGCGAAACGGCACAATCCCGGGCTCTCTGCACGTACCCTATCCGTCGCTGGAGGAAAGCATCGGCGCCGGTGGGATGCTGCATGAGCTGGCAAGCTCGACCCGCAAGAGGCTGCTTTTCTACTGCGCGTTTGGTGAACGATCGGCAATGGCCGTGCAGGCGGCGCACGATGCCGGCCTTCCCCTGGCCTTTCATATTCAAGGAGGCATCGATGCCTGGAAGAAAGCCGACGGACCGATCGCGCATTAGGGGTAGTTTCCCGTGTGAGGCGATACGATGGAAGAGCAGCGATCAATTCTGACCTGTCCCCTCTGTGGCCACCGGTCGGTGGAGACGATGCCGGTTGACGCCTGTGTTTGGGTTCACGAATGCCGAGGCTGTGGCGCAACGCTCAAGCCAAAGCAGGGTGATTGCTGCATCTTTTGCTCATACGGATCAGTGCCGTGCCCACCGATTCAGGCCCGCATGGCGCCGAGGTGCTGTCAGGCTACCTGAAATATGGCCGCGTAGTGGTAAGGCGGGAGGTCAACGATCCGCTGCATGGCAAAGCCAGCGGTTTCGACGACGGTACGGACGGCCTCGGGTGACATGCGCATTTCAGTCCGCGGTCCGCGCGGCTTGCCCAACACTACCGTTTCCTCTCGAGGCACTGGATGCCAGTTGATGATGCAGAACAACCCGTTTGGCTGAAGAACTGCCCTCACGGAATGTGCAAGGCCAATCTGGTCAGGAACGCCGTGGAAGGTATTGGCGATCAAGACAAAGTTGACCGGCTCGTCAAGGCTCTCGCCTAGCGAGGTGGCGTCCGCGCAAATCCACTGACGAACGGACGCGCCTCGTCGTTCAACTTCGGCCTTCGCCAGCTCGATCATAGCGGGATCGAGATCAAGGGCCGCCACATTTCCATCGACCAGTGCTGCGAGGGGGCCGGTGAAGTAGCCGTCACCGCAGCAAAGGTCGAGAACGCTCATGCCCTGCCGGATGCCAATCTGTTGAAGCAGCCCTTTGGGATCAGGCCACAGCGCAGACCACCAATCTCTGTCTGGCATGGACGTGCCTTGAAACAATGCTGCCATAAACGTCACGCCCTTCGCGGAAGGTCTCACCATGCAGAAATACGATTCTCGGCAAGACGCTTGTGGCTAGATCGACAGTTTCGCGGCTCGATCACGCACTTTCAGCGAGCTCAACGTCTTGCCCGAGCCAGCCGGCACAATCGGCAAGCGCCCGCTTGGCGATCAGCTGCCGCTTCATGATCGTCTTGTCCTTGCCGCGGAAACGCTTCACGCCTTCGGGTTTGACGATTGATCCGGGCTCGAGCTCGGGGAACAAGCCGAAATTGATGTTCATCGGCTGAAACGACCGCTTGCCAGGTTCCTCGTCGTTGACGATGTGACCGCCCGTGATGTGGCCGAGCAGCGAGCCGAGCGCCGTTGTTGCAGGCGGCAGCGATACAGTCTCTCCCTTGCGCTCTGCTGCGGCGAACCTGCCCGCCATCAGCCCGACGCTCGCGCTTTCGACATAGCCTTCACAGCCGGTGATCTGCCCGGCGAAACGCAGGCCCGGGCGCGACTTCAGCGAGAGCGACGGGTCAAGCAGCGTCGGCGAATTGATGTAGGTATTGCGGTGGAGGCCGCCGAGGCGGGCAAATTCGGCGTTCTGGAGCCCCGGGATCATACGGAAGATCTCTGCCTGGGCGCCATACTTCAGCTTCGTCTGGAAGCCGACCATGTTGTAGAGCGTACCGAGTGCATTGTCCTGCCGCAACTGAACGACGGCGTATGCCTTGACTGTCGGGTTGTGCGCATTGGTCAGGCCCATCGGCTTCATGGGGCCGTGACGCAGCGTCTCGCGGCCGCGCTCCGCCATCACCTCGATCGGAAGACAGCCATCGAAGTAGGGCGTTCCTTCCCATTCCTTGAACCCGACCGTATCGCCGGCGATCAGTGCGTCCACGAAAGCATTGTACTGCTCTTCGGTCATCGGGCAGTTGATGTAATCCTTGCCGGTACCGCCGGGACCAACCTTGTCGTAGCGCGACTGGTACCAGCAGATATCCATGTCGATGCTGTCGCGATGAACGATCGGCGCGATCGCATCGAAGAAGGCAAGCGCGTCCGCACCCGTCTCGGCCTGGATAGCGCCTGCAAGCGAAGGCGCCGTCAACGGGCCGGTAGCAACGATGGCGAGATCCCATTCTTTCGGCGGCAGACCGGCTACTTCTTCACGAACGACCGTAATCAAGGGATGCTCTTGAATGGCCTTGGTAACGGCGTCGGAAAATCCGTCGCGGTCGACGGCCAGTGCGCCACCGGCGGGGACCTGGTGCTTGTCGGCGCACGCCATGATCAGCGATCCCGCCATGCGCATCTCGGCATGGATGACGCCGACCGCATTGCTGGTCGCGTCGTCTGAGCGGAAGGAGTTGGAGCACACCAGTTCGGCCAGGCCATCGGTCTTGTGGGCGTCGGTGCCGCGCACGCCGCGCATCTCGTGCAGGATGACAGGTACGCCGGCATTGGCGATCTGCCAGGCCGCCTCGGAGCCGGCGAGCCCGCCGCCGACCACATGGATGGGGGAATGGGAAGAGGTCTTGTTCATGCGCGGCTGATTACCACGCCGGGCCAGCGCAGGGAACCAAAGAATTGGCGACTATTCGATGTCGGCGCGGATGTCTTCAGATATCCAGCGCCAGCCGAGCCGCTGTCTCGCTCACAGCTCAGCTCCTCGCGAGGGCTTTCGCGCGAAGCCGCGCGGCGGCCTCGTCCCAGCTGCCGGTCATCAAGGAGTTGGGAGAGCGACCATCGGCACGCGACCGCCAACGAAGCGGCAACGCTTCCTGCCTGTAGACGATCTGCGTCGGGCGAAAGCGCCATAGTCGCTCCGCACCCTGGAACGCCGCTATCTCAGGCGATTCCAGAACGACCTCGGCGTCGCCTGATAATTGCAGCAAATCGCCGCTCTCAAAATCCGCGAAGACCAACCCCGCCTTCGGGTTGGCGAGAATGTTGCCGAGCGTGTTGAAGAAGAGGTTGCCGGCAAAGTCCGGAATGGTCAGAACGCCGTCCTGACCAATCCGGACAAAGCCGGGCCTGCCGCCACGATGCGAAACGTCGATTTGGCGCCCTTCATTGTCGCGGTCGACATACGAGGCAACGAAGAACGTGTCCGCCTTGGCGATCATTTCGGCGGGCCGACCGTCGAGATTGCCAAAGCTGACCGGGTCGTACCCCGAAGGCTGTATCGGATCGCGTGCAAATTCGAAATCGCGCAGCTGGATATATTGCGGACAGTTACCATAGGACTGCCCCACGCGCACATCGAAGCCGTTCTGCCCGGTTCTATGGATGGTGCCGTTCAGCCGGTTGCGGCGGCGCGTGTGAAGTTCGATGCCCAGCATGCCGATGGCCTTGCCGTCGTCTATTCCCAGGTCGGCCGGGTCGAGCTGCTCACGCGCAAGGCGGACGCTCAGCGTATGGACGTCCGGGCTCTCAAGAAAACCCGGACGATTGGCACGGAGTGTCGCCCATGCGTTGCCGCCCGCGTCCACCGTTCCCAGGACGATGAAGGGCAGCTGCGGGTAGAACTGGCAGTGCTGCTCGATCAGGTAATCTCGCAGCACGCGGCGGCCCACTTCGTCCATTCGCTTCGCGACCCCGACCTTTTCCTGCAGTGCTATCTCTCCGGCATGCCAGGGAGAGGATGTGGTGCTCTGTGCCTCGGTAGGCATAACGGCTCCTTGACGGCTTTGGTTTGGGCGCGGCGCGATGAAACGCGTCAAGCCGCCTCGATGATGCCGACGGGTGATTTCTGGAAGGGTTGAAAGCCGGGAAGCGCTTCTATCCGCTCGAGCCAGGCCGTTACGCTTCGGTAGGCAGATCGGTCAACGTTTCCCTCAGGGGCGCGGGCGATGTAGCTGTAAAGGGCGACGTCGGCGATCGTCGGTCTCGTCGTGGCGAGCCATTCGCGACCGGCCAGATGCGTATCGATAAGGCCAAGAATGCGATGAGCTCTCGCGATCACTTCTTCGGTGTCGAATTTCGCTCCGAATAAGGTCACAAGACGTGCCGCGCATGGACCATAGGCGATTTCGCCCGCCGCGACCGACAGCCATCGTTGAACCGCCGCCGCAGTTGCCGGCTCCTCCGGGAGCCATCCCTCTGGCGCATACTTCTTGGCAAGATAGACGAGGATGGCGTTGGAATCGCTGACGACGACGTCGCCGTCCTGAAGCACCGGCAGCTGTCCGAATGGGTTGAGCGCCAGGAAACCGGGGCTCTTGTGTTCACGCGCCGCTAGGTCGACGTCCACGACATCGGCCTTGGCGCCGATAAGAGAGAGGAAGAGACAGGCGCGATGGGCGTGGCCCGAGAGAGGATGCGAATAGAGTTTCATCAGGCTGATCTCCGTGTTGGTGATCAGACGATAATTGTTTCAGATGAGGCGATGAATGATGATAATAAGAAAGATACTATTTCTGAACGCGGAATAAAACGATGGATCGGCTTCAATGCATGAGGGTTTTGGTCAAGGTCGCCGAGACGGCGAGCTTTGCACAGGCGGCGCGCCAACTTCACATGAGCCCTCCGGCTGTCACGCGCGCGGTTGCCTTTCTGGAAGAGGCTACAGGGGCGAGGCTGTTCGTGCGCTCAACGCGCTCGGTGAAGCTGACGCCCTCGGGAAGTCGGTATGCCGATGACTGCAGACGAATCCTCAGCGATATCGACGAGGCGGAAGCCTCTGCCGGTGGATCTCATTCAACGGCATCGGGAGTCTTGACCATCACGGCACCGGTGCTGTTCGGTCAGATTCATATCGTCCCGATCGTGACCGAGTTTCTAACGATGCACTCGGCCGTCACCGGACGCGTCCTCTTCTTCGATCGGATGGTCAACCTGGTAGAGGAGGGCATCGATGTCGCCATCCGTATTGGCCATCTTCAGGATTCGGACCAGCAGGCGATAAAGGTTGGTAGCGTGCGCCGCGTCGTCTGCGGGGCGCCAGCTTACTTCGAGCGCCATGGCGAACCGGCAACCCCGGCCGACCTCGCCCGGCACGTAACCATCGTGAATACAGGGTCATCGGCGCCGTTGGACTGGCACTTTGCGCCGAACCATATGCCCGTCAAGCTGCGCCCGCGGATGTATTGCAATACTGTCGATGCCTCCATCTCCGCAGTCGTGACCGGCTGGGGCCTGACGCGTACGTTGTCCTACCAGGTGGCGGAACATATTGCTGCCGGTCGGCTGAAAACAGTACTTGGTGAGTATGAAGAAGAGCCCTTGCCGATCCACGTCGTTCACGTCGAGGGCAGGCACGTCTCGGCCAAGACGCGTGCGTTCGTGGATTTCGCCGTTCAGAAGATAAAGGCCCTCGGCCTCTAGTGGCCGGAGTTGTCTCGATGCCGAGGCGGTTTCAGCCTCGAAGCCGCTCGGGCCATACCGCGGCGGCCGCATCCGTCCTCAGGCCATTGTCCTGGCCGAGGCTTCGTAGCGTTTTGACAGGAAGCTTATTCGATCGAGGTTGTTCAGGATGTCGACCATGTCGCATGCTTCGCGCCACGTCATCCGAGCCATCCGAACGCCGTTCAATTCAGCCGGGTTCTGTGTCGTTGCATCGACAACCGTCCACAAACCATCTTCCATGCGAAGATTATATCGGCACATCGCGTATCTCTCCTTAGGCAGCGGCCGGATAGTTTCACAATGGTTAATATTAGTCCACCCTAAAGAATGGAGGCAACCCCGGTATCAACAGGACAGCCCAGAGTGGATCTCGCCATGTCGCGTGTTCGCGCTGCTGCCGCTATTCGGTTCTCGGGGATTTGGTTCGCGATCGTATCGCTTTGACGGCGCCTGTTCGCGGCGAAAGGCCTGGAATCAAAAACGGCGCCAAAGGCGCCGTCTTGGAAGCTTCACGCTCGCCGCTATTAGCGGAACGAGCGGGAAGCGATGGTGCGAATGTCGTAACGGCTAACGCCAATGTCGGCGAGGGTCTGGTTGGAAAGGCTGCCAAGTTCGCTGAGCGTACGGCGGTAGCTAATCCAGCTCTTTGCAATGCGGATCGGGTTCATGTTCGTCTTCCTCAGAATGATCGTCGAGAGCAGCGCCATCGCCGTCTCATCGTTGACATTCATATAGGCGTTCCCTGTCACATTGTGCAGTGCAAAGAAAAGGCATCTGCTATGCAATTGTGCATGCGATGCTCATTCCCGATGCAGTGATTACTTTCTGAGCGCTACCAAAAGGGAGCGGATGCAATCGCAACTATTGCGGAAGCTGGTAGCCAGACAAAAGAAAACGCCCGTTGCCATGGGCAGCGGGCGTTTTGGCAAGGCGATCTGCTCGGGAGGATAGCGGACCGCTTGGATTAGCGGGCAGAAGCCTCGCGAGCAACGCGATGGATGTCAGAGCGGTCGATGCCGAGGTCGTGCAATTCGCGGTTGGTCATGCGGCCGAGTTCGGTAACGGTTTGACGGTACTTGCGCCAGTTGTTGAAAGAGCGTGTGAGGTTCATTTTAATCCCCTTTCCTAGGGCTTGCGATCTGCCAGCTGCCGCCGATCGGCGCTGACCTCTATTTGATGACCCGAATATATGTTGCACTGCGAAGTCGTAACAGAGACAAGATTTCAGAGCACCTATGCGCGGAATGCAAGTCTGTCGTCGTCGATTGCACGATTTGGCCAACATATGATCAATCATTAGGCAGAATGGCGCTGAGGCGAGCCCAATTGATGTTTGCTTCGTGCAGTCAGTTCGACCAGGTACACTGCGGCGTCGGCATGAAGGAGGCTTGACTGCTGTCGAGGTCGTCGATCGGCGTCTATCATGGAAAGACTGTTGTCAGCCTCTCATGCGCGCGCTTCTGCGCGAGCTAGTTGCGGTCGATGCCCTGATTGCATTGAAGAAACAGGTTTGTAGTTCTGCAGGTCCCAAAAACCAAACGCCCACCGGGGGAGGATCCGGTGGGCGCATTAAGGCGACTGACAACTGGGAGGAGGAGTGTTGTCAGTCCATCGGAGGGCGCTGGGAGGAGGAGTGCGCTGCTCCGAATTTCGTTACGAAGATCATCTTCGAAGGCTTCCGGAAGGTCCGGGCAGGGACGCCATCCCCTGCTCTCCGAAAAGTAATATAAATCGCTCCGCGTGGATTTTGCAGTGCAATATATACATGGTGACCATGCGCTGGATGCATGGCTTTCGGTGAATGACTTTATATTAGAGATTTGATGTTGTTGATCGGTTAATGTGTGCCCCGACTTCGTCTAGGAATTTGTATGGGAATATTTCCCTGATGCTCGACTAGCAGCTATAAGGCGGGGAGAAGCGCATCATCGCGCGTTTGCACGGAGTAGGGCATGTACCGCGGTCGATTGGAGCGAGACCTTTCGGTTTGGGTCGAGAAGGGGCTTTTGCCGGAAGCAACCGCTGGAGCGCTGCTGAGTGAATATGATGCCCGCCCGGCAAGCTTCAGCCTCGGCAAGGTGCTGATGATCCTTGCGGCAATCCTGCTTGGGGCGGCTATCCTGCTGGTTATCGCTTCGAACTGGGAGGCCATCCCGCGGCTTGTGCGCCTCGCCGTCATTCTTGCGGCTATCTGGACCGTGCATCTCGGTGCAGCGGCCATGCTGAGGCGCGGCGCGATCGCTGCCGCGAGCGGACTGCTCGTTATAGGCACCTTGTCCTTCGGCGGGGCCATTTCGCTGGTCGGGCAGATGTACCAGCTGTCGGGCGACGAATTGACAGTGATGTATCTCTGGTTTGCCATCGCGGCGGTGTCGGCGGTTCTGTTCCGGTCCGGTGTCGTTGCCGCGGTGGCGGGCTTTCTGTCCTGGGGTAGCTTCGCCGCCTATCTCAACACCTATGACACGCGATGGGTCGGGCTCGAGCCTTGGATTGTACCGCTCATGGCAGCGGTGGTCATTGGTCTCGTGCGCTTCACCGGAGCAGACCGCGTGCGTCACCTTGCGTATCTGCTGTTGGTCGGTTGGCTTGCGTGGCTCTATGCCGTGAACGAGAATTTCTGGCTCGCGCTCGGCTATGCCGTCGGTGGCATGCTTGCGTTCGTGCTTGTCAGTTTGCCGCTGTCACGACGTTCGACGCTCATCAGAACCGCCGGCTCCGCTCCTGCCTTCTACACTTTCCTCGTCGCCATGATTGGTCTGTTTCTCCTGCATGTTGAACTGGAGCACGGCTGGCAGTTCATAACGTTGGCGCTCGTGACGCTGGGGGCCGCGGTGCTTGCCATTGCGCTTCAGGGGCGCGACAACGGTGCGGTGCGCTATCTGGCTTACACGGCCTTTGCCGTCGAGATGCTCTACCTTGCGTCGGTGACGGTCGGATCGATTCTCGGCACCTCGAGCCTCTTCTTGTTCTCCGGGCTTTTCGTCGCTGCCGTTGCGTGGATCGTCATTCGCCTCGAGCGGCGATTTGCCATGAGAAACCCGGAGGCAACCCGATGAGCATTTTCACGAGGCAGAACTCCGGGCGTCGTTATGTTGTCGCCGCAATCATTGTGGCAGCCCTGCAGACGGCCGTTCTCGGTTATGTCATTGAGAGCCGTGCGTCGATTCTGCGCAGTGGCGCCGACGCTTTGCTGAAGACTGCACCCGTAGATCCGCGCGACTTTTTACGCGGAGACTATGTTGTGCTGAACTACGACATCTCCTCGGTCCCGGTGGGGTCGATTGTCGGGGGTGTGCCGCAGGATCAGGGCAAGAAGAGCCTCTGGGTGCGGCTGAAGCCCGGCGAGGGCGGCTTCTCCGGCATTGTCGAATCATCTTTCGAACGCCTTCCGGAGCAGCCGGGTACTGTGGTTCTGCACAGTAGACCCTTCTATAGTTACGGCCCCAATTCCGCCGACCATATCCGCGTCGAGTACGGCATCGAGCGTTACTATGTTCCCGAAGGGCAAGGGACGGCCCTGGAGAAGGCTCGGCAGGGCGGTGACGTCTCCATTGCTATTCGCGTCGGTTCGGATGGGACGGCGCAGATAAGGAGCCTGCTCGTCGATGGTAAGCCCGCTTACGACGAGCCTCTTTATTAAATTGACACCGAATGGGTGTGGAGGCCTACGAGTGCGGGCGAAAACACTGTCATTTGCCCTTCATTTTTCCTTTGCCTCTACCAAATCGGGTGATATAGAGACGCCGCGCTCCGGAAGGCCTCATGTGCAGGCATATGCATGCGGTTTTTGAGAACGCGGGTATGGTGAAATTGGTAGACACGCCAGATTTAGGTTCTGGTGCCGCAAGGCGTGGGAGTTCAAGTCTCTCTACCCGCACCAAAAGCTGGCTTGCAGGCGGGGGGATCGGAACCGGTGTCCCTCGATTACCCGGCAGCAAAGCGCCGTTCCGCCAAGGGTGGAATGAAGAAGAATTGAGAACAAGCCACGCCCGGCAATTTTCCGGCGTCGTGCTCATCGAAACGAACGGCGTCTGGGCACGGCCGCCACGAAATGAAGGTAGGAAGACATGCAGGTTATCGAAACGCTCGCTGAAGGGCTGAAGCGCGAAATCAAGGTCGTAGTCCCGGCCAAGGACATGGAAGTCAAGTTGAACGAGCGTCTTGCCGACGTGAAGGACAAGGTTCGCATCAACGGCTTCCGTCCAGGCAAGGTTCCGGCCGCTCACCTCAAGAAGGTCTACGGCAAGTCCATCATGGCCGATCTCGTCAACGAGATCGTTCGCGAGCAGCCGACCGCAATTCTCGCCGAGCGCGGCGAAAAGTCCGCGACGCAGCCGGAAATCGCGATGACGGAAGACAAGGACGAGGCAGAACAGATCCTCGCCGCTCAGAAGGACTTCGAGTTCACACTCTCCTACGAAGTTCTGCCGCCGATCGAACTGAAGTCCAACAAGGGCATCAAGATCACGCGCGAAGTCGTCGACATCTCCGACGAAGAAGTCAACGAACAGGTACTGAAGGTTGCTGAAAGCGCCCGTTCGTACGAAACCAAGAAGGGCAAGGCTGCTGACGGCGACCGCATCACGATGGACTACGTCGGCAAGGTCGATGGCGTAGCATTCGACGGCGGCACCGACCAGGGCGCCGAACTCGTTCTCGGCTCCGGCCGTTTCATCCCAGGCTTCGAAGACCAGTTGGTCGGCACGAAGGCTGGTGACGAGAAGACCATCACCGTTACGTTCCCGGCTGACTACCCGGCCAAGAACTTGGCCGGCCAAGAAGCCACTTTCGACGTGTCGGTCAAGGACGTTGCTGCCCCGGCCGACGTTGAAATCAACGACGAACTGGCAAAGAAGCTCGGCCTTGAATCGGCTGACCGCCTCAAGGAAATCGTCCGCGGCCAGATTGAGTCGCAGTACGGCTCGATGACCCGCCAGAAGGTCAAGCGCCAGATCCTCGACCAGCTTGACGAAATGTACAAGTTCGAGACGCCTGCCTCGCTCGTCGAAGCCGAGTACAACGGCATCTGGAACCAGGTTGCCAACGACCTCGCTCAGTCCGGCAAGACCTTCGAAGACGAAGACACGACGGAAGAGAAGGCTCGCGAAGAGTACAAGAAGCTCGCTGAGCGTCGCGTTCGCCTCGGCCTCGTTCTCTCCGAAATCGGCGAAAAGGCTGGCGTTGAAGTGAGCGAAGACGAAATGCAGCGCGCCATCTACGAGCAGCTGCGTCAGTATCCGGGCCAGGAGAAGCAGATCCTTGACTTCTTCCGCAGCCAGCCGGGTGCCGCCGCCTCGATCCGCGCACCGATCTTCGAAGAAAAGGTCATCGACCATCTGCTGACCGAGATCGACGTCACGGACAAGAAGGTGACTAAGGAAGAACTGCTCGCCGACGAAGAAGGCGAAGTGTCCGAAAAGGAAACCAAGAAGGCTGCCCCGAAGAAGAAGGCTGCTGCCAAGGCAGAAGCGGCTGAAGGCGAAGAAGCCGCTGCTCCGAAGAAGAAGGCCGCTCCGAAGAAGAAGGCTTCCGAGGAAGGCGCCGAGTAATCTTTTGGCCAATCGGATTTACGAAAGCCCCGCCTCGTGCGGGGCTTTTTGTTTTCGGAGCCAGCGACTGCCGTTCGGCCCGTGGAAGCCGCCGTCGGCACCGCTCACGGATCCTGTTGTCGGGAGCACTGCGCTTCGCGCGACGGTGCTGCATGGATCGACACTTGGAGATGAAAGCCCTTCGTGCCGAGGGCGACGTCGCACTTATGCATCGCAGGGAAAATGCGTCACGGCACGGCGAGGTTCGAGACAGAGGTCATGGACAAGATGACATTCGACAACGACGTGGTTGTTGAATGCGTGGAATTATCGACACGCTTCAGGCCACATTACCACTGACATCGCGACGATCCCGGCGACTCAACGGCTAGTTTGCCCGTCTTCTGTAAGCCGGCGTCCTACTGCGTTCAGACCGCGGGCCGAGCCTTGTGTGCGTGGGTCAGTTCCGCGACCTTGTGAATATGAGAGACGGCGGCTCGTCCGCCTGCTGTCTTGGTGAACAGTTCAAGCGTTTCATCCTCGTGGTCACCGACCGGTGTCAGTGCCTGATCCATATACGTCTTCGATTTCTTGTCGCGTGCGATGAAGAAGGCGCTCGTTGCGAGGCTGGCAATGGTGGCGCCTAGCGACAGGTGCTTGCGAACGGTTTCCCAGATGAAACGTGGCCAGAACGTCACGGCGCTTTCTCGTGGCAGGCCGGGGCGGCGTTCGGATGGATGCTTGAGACGAAGCAGTCCGCTCTGCAGCGGATGAACGTTCTCCAGCGGCACCGTCGTCGCAAACGACACGAGCATCTTGACAAGGCTGGCGAGCGGTACGCCCGTGGCAACAGCCCGGCGCAGCAGCGTCTTCATATGCTCTGGCGAGTAGTAGAGCGACCAGGCCTCCTGATAGATGTCTTCCCATTCCTGCTTGCTCATCTTCGGATGCGCAGTGCAGACGTGCTCGACGTCGTAAATGTTGAGATCGGCGTCCATCTCGACGCCTTTCTTCCACAGGGTCTGATGATCCTCCGAGCCCGGCAGCGGGGTCAGCACGAAGAACTCGATGACATCAAGGGGCAATTCGTGCTGGATGATCGCGATGTCGCGCCGGATCGACTCCGGCGTGTCTGCAGGGAAGCCGAGAATGTAGCCGGCGAGCGTCATGATGCCCTGTGCCTTCCAGGCGAGCAGCATCTTCCGGTATTCGGTGATCTTGTTCTGGTTCTTTTTGGCCGCAGTCAGATTGTCGGGGTTTACGTTCTCAAGCCCGATGAACACGCGGGTGACGCCGGCGCGTTTGGATTTTTCGATGAAGTTCGGGATCTTGTGGCAGAGCGTGTCGACCTGGATCATCAATCCAAGTGGGATGCCGTCCTTCTCTCGGAGCTCGATCAAGCGGTCGAAGATTGCTTCCCAATCCCTGTTACGCGCGAAGTTGTCGTCGGTGATGAAGAACTTGTGGATGCCTTGTGCCCAGTTCATCCGCACCAGTTTTTCGACATCATCGGCCGATCGAAAGCGCGATTTACGCCCCTGCACATTGATGATGGTGCAAAACGAGCATTGATACGGACAACCGCGGCCGGCGTCGAAACTCGTGCTGAGGCCAAGCGTCTGCGCCACATTGGCTTTCGGCAGGAACGGGACGGCCGCACCTTCGATGCTCGGCAAGTCGTTCATGAAATTGTAGAGCGGCTCAAGCTGGCTGCTGGCGGCATCCTGCAGAACGCGCTCCAGCCGGCCTTCGGCCTCGCCGGCGAACATCGAGATACCCATCTCGCGACACGCGTCCAGGCCGACCGCCTTGCCGTCGAGCATGGCCAGGCACCCCGACACGTGAAAGCCGCCCATCGAAACTGGAATGCCGGCGGCGCGGAAGGGGCGCGCGATATCCAGTGCCCGTGGATACTGATTCGACTGAACGCCGACCAGGGCGACCATCCCGAAATTGGCGTGTTGTCCAAGTTGTTTGAGCAGAGCCGGGATGTTGACCCGCGTGTTGGTCTCGTCGATGACCGTAATGTCGATTTCGACATTGGGGCCGAGGACCTTGCGCTCAGCGCAATCGGACGCGATTCCATAGATCGCAGCCAAGGAATTTGAGGGGATCATTGCCCGCCACCACCGGATCACATAGCCATCATCGTCATAATGCGACGGCTTGATCAGGATGAGCTGGAAACTCCGTTTGGCGGTCTTGGACAGATCTTGCACGGTCACTCGCTGGTAAGAGGAATCCCCGAAAATGGACGCTACCAGACGCGGCGGATTATACAAGCGAAGGTTTTACCGGCGCTATTCGACACAAATAAGTCAGGTCGACCGTATTTTGGCCGGATCTTAGATTTTTGTTTTCGTTTACTAAATTGTCAAAGCCTGCAGCCTGGTTAGGGGATCACAGCTCCGATTTGATGTCGCCCATCCGGTTCCACGCATCAAGACCGGCGATCTTGTAGGCCTCGGCGAGCGTCGGATAGTTGAACGTGTTTTCGACGAAGTATTCCACCGTTCCCTTGAGGTTCAGCACGGCCTGGCCAATGTGAACCAGCTCGGTTGCCCCTTCACCGACGATGTGCACGCCAAGCAGTCGGCGCGTCTTCAACGAGAAAATGAGCTTCAGAAGCCCGGTATCGAGACCCATGATATGTCCGCGCGAGGTCTCGCGGAAACGCGCGATGCCGCATTCATAGGGAATACCGCGCTCCTTCATCTCTTCCTCCGTCAAGCCGCAGGTAGAGATCTCCGGAACGGCGTAGATGCCGTAGGGAAAGTATTTCGGCGGCTCCTTCGCGACCGCACCGATGGCAACGCGGGCGGCGATGCGGCCCTGTTCCATGGAGGTGGATGCGAGGCTCGGAAAGCCGACAACGTCGCCCGCGGCGTAGATGTTCGGGACAGAGGTCTGGAAGGTCTCCGGATTGACCTTGAGGCGGCCACGGCTATCGGCTTCGAGTCCCGCCACTTCCAGGTTGAGCGTATCGGTCGCGCCCATACGGCCGGCGGCGAAGAGAACCATGTCGGTCACCAGATGGCGACCATTGTCGAGTTTCAGTTCGACCTTGCCGTTATCCAGGCGCGTCACCTTGTCGGCCTTGGTGCCAAGCAGGATCTTCATGTTGCGATCGCGCAGCTGGTAGGTGAAGTCCTCGACGATTTCCCGGTCGATGAAATCGAGCATCGTCGGCTTAGGGTCGACCACGGTCACCGCGGTATCGAGTGCGCTGAAGATCGTCGCATACTCGATGCCAATGACGCCCGCGCCGATCACGGCCATCGAGCGCGGCAGCTCTTCGATGTCGAGCAGCTCGTCACTGTCGAGCACCGTCTTGTTGTCGAATGGGATGTCATCGGGGCGGAACGGCTTCGTGCCGACCGCAAGAAGGATGCTGGCGCCTGTGACCCTGAGGATTTCGCCGTCGTCCTTGACGACTTCGAGCGTCGACGGGTCGACAAAGCTTGCCTTGCCTCTGATATGCTGCACGCGGTTTCGGGCGAACTGGTGCTCCAGCACCTCGACTTCGTGATCGAGGGTGATCAGCAGGCGCCGCCGAAGGTCTTCCGCGCTGATTTCTTCCTTCACGCGATAAGACCGGCCGTAAAAGCCGCGCTCGCGCCAGCCGGAGAGATTGAGCGCCGTTTCGCGCAGCGTCTTGGAGGGGATGGTGCCGGTGTGCACCGAAACGCCGCCAACGCGTTTGCCCTGTTCGATGACCAGAACTTTCTTGCCAAGCTTGGCGGCCTGAATAGCGCCGCGGCGGCCTGCGGGACCACTACCCACAACAACAAGATCGTACTCGAACATTAAGCTGGCCCCGATTGAAAAGCTGGAATCATTTTTGCGACGCAATATCTCGCGCGTCCACCGGTAGCAGGTCAATGTTGCAGATTATTTTATGAGCGGATATCAGGATTCATTGAGGCCAAGTAGGGGTTCCAACTTCTCGAAGGTGCGATCCATGGCGAAAGCCCGGCTGATCGGCAGTGCGATATGGCCGTAAAAGATCGACATCTGCCCTTCAGCCACTTTCTCGTTCGTCTTGCTGATCGCCGCCAGATAAAGCGCGGATGCGAGCCCGGTTCTATCTGCACCTGAGAGGCAGTGGATCAACAGCGGCTTCGGAGCGTCCTTCATGACTTGGATCAATTCCTTCGCCCGCTCCGGGGAAAGCTCCTTGTAAGCCGACATCGGGAAATCGATGTGCTCGATGCCAAGTGTCTTGGCTTGTTCGACCTCGGCGCTCCATGTCGGGCTGTTGATCCCGCCGCGCAGATTGATAATGGTCTTTATCCCATAGCGCTTCGAGAAGTCGGCAATTTCCTGTGGGGATGGCTGCGACGAACGGTAGACTTCGCCGGCAACGACAGCATGAAAGTTGCTCGTCGCCTCCAAATAGAAAGCGTAGCCGCCAACGATGGCAAGGAGCAGGGTGAGCAGAAATGCCGCTGCCATCCTGGAACGAGGGAATTGGCGAGAAACAAAGGTCGTCGTCATAAAGGTCTCGAAGCAGAACGGTTGCAGCATGCTTGCCTTGCCACCCAAACCTGACGGACACCTGAAGCAGGTTTGGTCTCTAAATCAGACGTAGACCCTTAAGACTCGCGTGACCGTCCTTACCGATGATGATGTGATCGTGGACGGTGATGCCGAGCGGCTTTGCCGTATCGACAATCATCCTCGTCATGTCGATATCGGCCCTCGACGGCGTCGGATCGCCCGAGGGATGGTTGTGGACGAGGATCAGCGCCGTCGCCGAAAGCTCCAGCGCGCGCCGCACAACCTCGCGCGGCTAGACCGGCGTATGGTCAACCGTCCCGCGTCCCTGAACCTCGTCGGCCATTAACGCGTTGCGCTTGTCGAGAAAGAGAATGCGGAATTGCTCGCGTGTCTCATGGGCCATGGCGGCGTGCAGTATTGAATCACTGACGACCATGATGATAGCACCTGCTTGCCGCGAAGCTCGCTCTTCAGGGTCCTGTGTGCGGACTGTCGAGACCAGCTTCAGATCGAGCGCCACGGCCTCGCCGATGCCCTTCACCTACTGCAACAAAGGCAGTGGTGCGCCGAAGACGGCGGCAAGTGAACCGAAGCGCTCGAGCAACGCCTTTGCGATTGGCTTGGTATCGCGCCGCGGGATCAGCCTGAACAGCAGCAGTTCGAGCAACTCGTAATCGGCGAGCGCCGTGTCGCCATGCTGACGAAATCGGTCGCGTAGCCGCTCCCGGTGTCCGTGATAGTGCTCTTCCTTGCCGAGCGATGCCGGGAGGTTGGCCTGCTTCGTGAGCGATGCCGGCTTGGCGGCCTATTCCGCAAAGAAGGAGCGTTCGTCGCTTGCATCGCTGGTGGCGAAGGGCAGTTCGGCGTCGTTGGATTGCGAAACAGGACCCTTCGTCATCAAGCGCTCATCGGTTCAAGGGCGGAAGGCCGGGTCGGTCGAGGCCGCCAGGCGAAAGCGTGAATATCTCGCAGCCGTCGGCGGTGACGCCGACCGTGTGTTCGTATTGCGCCGAAAGCGAGCGATCGCGCGTAACGGCAGTCCAGCCGTCCGCCAGCACCTTCACATGCGGCCGACCCAGGTTAATCATCGGTTCAATCGTGAAGATCATGCCTTCGCGCAGTTCCGGCCCTTCGTTCGCGCGGCCGTAGTGCAGAATGTTCGGGGAGTCGTGGAACAACGCACCGACGCCGTGACCGCAGAAATCGCGCACAACGGAACAGCGTTCGGCTTCGGCATAGGTCTGAATGGCCTCTCCAATCGCGCCGGTGCGAGCACCGGGCCGAACGGCCGATATGCCACGCAGAAGGGATTCGTAGGTCACTTCAAGCAACCGCTCCGCTGCACGTTTGATGGTCCCGACCGGATACATGCGGCTTGAGTCGCCGTGCCAGCCATCGACCACGTAGGTTACATCGATGTTGACGATGTCGCCCTCGCGCAGAGGCTTGGCATCAGGAATACCATGGCAGACAACATGGTTGATCGAGGTGCAGGTTGATTTCGTGTATCCGCGATAATTGAGCGTCGCCGGAATCGCACCGTTGTCCATGCCGAATTCGAAAACGAAGCGGTCAATGGCGTCGGTCGGAAGGCCCGGCTTCACGACAGCGGCCAGCTCGTCGAGGCAGCGCGCCGTCAGCTGGCAAGCCTTCCGCATTCCCTCGAAAGCTTCAGGACCGTAGAGCCTGATTGCGCCCGTATTTTTCGATGGCGCGGAAGAGGCTTCGATATAATTCACCATTGCAGGCCTTTAGGATTGTCATTCTGGTACATAATGCAGCTATGCAGGGTTCGTCCATCGCGATCAATGGGGTGGATGTGATTTATGGCCTTGCGGTCGCGTTGAACCGGCACCGGCAGCTCTTCTGCGAGCCGCGCGCAGCTTCGCCTTCACGCGATCCTTTTGGCCCGTGGCTTGACCTGCATTGTCACTCGGACGCGGCGCTGGAAAGTGCCTCGCTGAGTAAAACAATATGGCGCTTCCCAGCGCCCCGTTCGGCGGTTTGTGCCCGCAACTCCGGTCCCTCTGCGGCCTGCCCGAGGAAGCTCTTGCTTCCCCTGGGGGCCATGTGTGCCACACAGGCACGTCCGGGGCTCAACTCGACGCCGCATTCGCGCGGACGCCGCCGTCCCCGGAGGGAGGCCATTTTCTGCGGGCCCCTGATGCGGAAGCTCACGTCCTTCCTCCGCACCCGGCGCGCCGGTCCCGCCTCGCCGCAACGCCTTGCGGTGTATCCATGACGGGACGAGGGGATGATGGCATGGGGGCGAGGGGTGGGGATGGAACGGGGGCTATGTGGTTGTTTTTGTGGGAACAGTCGCAGATTACGTTCATATGGTGAGCTGTCGAGACCTACTACGAATGCGGCACCTCAACATCAAAGCAATTGCTGATTGCGCAGGAGCCGCTTGATTCACCGCGCGGATGCGAGGTGGCGGAATCCCGGATCAGGTCCGGGATGACGGGAGGAGAGCAGTTGCCCGGGCCGGCCTGTCTTGCACTTCGTCGTTCACCGTTAGCTCCCGTCATGCCGGGCTCGACCCGGCATCCAGTAGCCCCGCGTCTACGGCGCAAAGGCGTCTTTCTCGCCCAGGACTTGAGCGCGCTGGCTCTGGATCCAGTTGGGGGGGGGACGAGGAGGTGAACGGCTGGGTGACGGCGCGAGGGCTTGCCTTCACGCGGCGGGTGTCATCTGTGGCTTGTATCCGACGCAACGATGATGGCATTTCCGCGTGCCGCTGGGCAAATCGAGCACGTCGTTCTTGATGACTATTGATTAGGAGCGCGACGAGAACAACGAAGCGAAGGTGGACGTCGGCTTGTTCGGCATGCTCGTGACCACCACCAGTTGACGGATCTGGCCGCGTTTGAAGGCGGCGAGAAAGCGCTTGTAATCCCTGAAGGACACGCAGCCGTTGGAATCGCCGCGAGCGCCGAGCATGTAGGTATGCGCTAGCAGGCCAACGCGGTTGTAGACATAACCTGCGCCGCCAACAGGATTGAGGCGAATAGCCTCGACGCCGTGGAACAGGCTTTCGCGCATTGTCAGATTGTAGGTATGCGGCGGGGTCGGTCCGCGGTTCTTGGCATTCACATAGCGCGGGTTGTCACGCATCTTGCCGAGACCGGAATGGGCTTCCAGGCGCTCACCGTTCGGAAGGTAGACTATGTTGGCGGAAATGTCGTAGACCGCGACGCCACTACGCGCGACGGGCGCAGATAGTCCCTTCTTCACGGTCGGCATTGCGTCTTCGTCATCATCCGAAGCGCCCGCATCCGGCCGGGCATAGGCCAGCACGGGTTCTGCCGGAGCACTACGATCGCTGAGCGTCGCCCGCTTGGTCAGGCCATCGGGCCGGGCCATCGGCAAGGGGATCGACGTGTCGCTGCCGCTCAATACGAGATCAAACGGCTGGGTGGACGACGCAGGTTGCTCGGTCGGCGCGGCAGAAGCAAGACTTGCAACCTCGACCGGACCTCCTGGCTTGGCCGCCGCGGGTGGAACCTGTCCCTTGATGGGGTCAGCAGGTCTTGCGGCGAGCGCCAGCAGGGCAGGTCCTTCGGCAACTGCAATTTCTTCTTTCGACGGAATGATGATGCGATCAGCCGAGGCAACAGCGACCGGTGTCGCCGTGACGGCGTCGTCCTTGGTCTCGCGGCTTGGCAGGGCAGGTGCTGTCGTTGCGGCAACCATTGCCGGCTGCTTGTTCGGAGAGCCTTCAGAAATAGCAAGAGGTTCGGATTGCCCGACGAATGCAGCTGCCAGCGCCGCGGATGGAGCGGCCACGCGAATACCCGTGGCCTCCGCCAGCTCGCTTTCCGAGCTCATTCGTAGGCGCGAGAATTTCTTGACATGAACGAGGCGCTGCATGGGCTCGGTTCTAGCAATGGCTGCAGGGGCCAGCGCGATGTCGGCAAAGCGACCGGTGCTCGGATGCGGAGCTGGCGCAGCCATGTGCATGGTCGCGACTGTGGCGACGATCCACGCCGAAGCGGCAAACCCCGCACCGATAAGAGTTGCACCTGAGAGAAAATGGAAAGAGCGACCGAAGCGAGAAATGGACGTACCTATGGGCCTGGTATTGGCAAACACATCGACCGCAAACGCCATAACACTTGTCTTTCACAACTCGTTACAAGGCCGGCGGTACTGACAGATTGATAATTTTCTTCGCCGGGGCCGGTATAGGAGCATCAGGGCCAAATTGCGGCTTTGCTAATATGTCCGGTTGCCTGACAGAATGGCGAATTATGGTAACCAATTCCTTTACGTGATCGCTTGCACCGTACGAATTTGAATGCAGAGCTTTCGGCATGGCCCCGAGGCTCGATTTTACCCGCCTCCTTCTTTGTCATGACGTGCCGAAGAACGCGGATTCTGCTATGAATGCCTGCCGTCGCGTGTCTCTACCTTGGGAGGGAAAACGATGTCTTCGACACAAGTGGTTCATGAAGAAATCTCGCCAGCGTCGCTGGTCGATGCGATGTTTGCTTTTCGAAAAACGGCGGCAATGAAGGCCGCAATCGAATTCGATCTTTTCACGAAGTTTGGCGGCCAGGCGCGCACCGCGAAGATGCTTGCGTCGGACCTGGATTGCGCCGAGCGCGGAGTGCGCATTCTCTGCGACTTTCTGGTGGTTTCGGGTTTTTTGACGAAGAGCGGCGAGAGTTATGCGCTGACGCCGTCGAGCCAGGCCTTTCTCGACAGGCGCTCCCCGGCCTATATGGGAGCGGCGATCGATTTCCTGGCTTCGCCGCAAATGATGTCCTTGTTCCTCGAAAACCCGGCTGCCTTTGTTCGCAACGGCGGCTCCGTCGGCTTGGCCAACGTAGCGCCGGACAATCCCATTTGGGTCAAGTTTGCCCGGGCAATGGGTTCCTTTACCGGTGCAAGCGCAATGGCCTTGGCGTCTGAGGTGGCGACGTGGCCAAAGCTGCCGAGCAGGGTGCTGGATATCGCGGCCGGTCCCGGCGCCTTCGGCATAGAGATCGCCAAGGTGGCGCCATCGGCCAGTGTGGTCGCTATCGACTGGAAGCCGGTTCTTGCGGTGACGGAAGAGAATGCGACGAAAGCAGGCGTTGCCGAGCGCTTCACGTTCCGCCCCGGCAGCGCCTTCGAAGTCGATTGGGGCAGTGGCTATGACCTTATCCTGCTGCCGAACTTTCTCCATCACTTCGATCGAGAGGGCTGCGTTACGCTGTTGAAGAAAGCGCGTGCGAGCCTCGTGCCTGAAGGCCGCGTGGCGGTGGTCGAGTTCGTTCCGAACGAGGATCGCGTGTCGCCCGAGTTCCCGGCGGCGTTTGCCATGGTCATGCTGGCTACGACGCCGAATGGCGATGCCTATACCGGGCGGGAGCTTGCCGAGATGGCCAAATCGGCCGGTTTTCGCGTCGTCGCGACGAAGCCGCTTTCGCCGTCACCGGCCAGCCTGATCTTCCTGGAGTAACAGAGCCGCTGCGGTTTCCAGCAAGCCTCAGGCTCGCTCCATGACATAGCTTCCCGGCGCTTCTTCGATGGCGTTGAGCGCAGCACCGCCCGGCTTGCGGGCGGGCACGCGCTTGCTGTCTTTCGCCTCGATCCATGCCTGCCAGTGTGGCCACCACGAGCCGGCATTTTCGGCGGCTTCGGTAAGCCATGTCTCGTAGTCGCCTTTCGCTGCGCCGCCGGTCCAGTATTGGTACTTCTTCTTGTCCGGCGGGTTGACGACGCCAGCGATATGGCCGGAGCCTGCGAGCACGAAATCGACCTTACCACCGAAGAACTGGCTGCCAAGGAACACCGACTTTGCCGGCGCGATGTGGTCTTCGCGGGTTGCGAGATTGTAGATCGGAATCTTGACGTCCTTCAGGGACAGCTTTTGCCCGTCGAGGATCATCTCGTTCGCAGTCAATGCGTTCCTGAGGTAGCAATTGCGCAGGTAGAAAGCGTGGTTCGCCGCCGCCATGCGCGTGGAATCAGCGTTCCAGAAGAGCAGGTCGAAGGGCATCGGATCCTGGCCCTTCAGGTAGTTGTTGACGAAATAGGGCCAGATCAGCTCCGAGGCCCGCAGCATGTTAAAAGCGGTCGCCATCTTCGACCCGTCGAGATAGCCAATCTCCTCCATATGGGCTTCAAGCCGTCCCAATTGCTCCTCGTCAACGAAGACCTTGAGATCGCCGGCATGGGTAAAATCCACCTGCGTCGTGAAGAGGGTGGCGGTCTTGATCCGCTTGTTCTTCTCCTTGGCGTGCAGTGCCAGCGTTGCGGCGAGCAGTGTGCCGCCCACGCAGTAGCCAACAGCGTTTGCCTCCTTCTCGCCCGTCGCCTTCTCGATGGTATCGAGGGCAAAGTCGATGCCTTCGCGCGCATAGGCGGCCCAATCCTTTTGCGCATGGCGCGCGTCCGGATTGACCCAGGAAATCACGAAAACGGTCTGCCCCTGGTCGACGCACCATTTGATGAATGATTTCTGCGGGTTGAGATCGAGGATGTAGAACTTGTTGATCCACGGCGGACAGATGAGAAGCGGGCGCTTCAGCACCGTCTCGGTCGTCGGCTCGTACTGGATGATCTGGCAGATCTCGTTCTGCGCGATCACCTTGCCTGCAGTCAGCGCCATGTCGCGGCCGACGGCGAACTTGGTCATGTCGGTTTGGCGAAGCCTGAGGTCGCCTTGGCCCGCCGCGATATCCTCGGCAAGCATTTTCATGCCGCGCACAAGATTTTCGCCGCTGGTGGCGATCGTTTCGCGGTAAAGCTGGGGGTTGGTGGCGACGAAATTGGTTGGCGAGAGCGCGGCCGTGATCTGCTTCACATAGAAACCGGCCTTGTGCTTCGTGTGTTCGTCGAGCCCGTCGGTGTCGGCCACCATCTTCTCGGCCCAATCGGCGGTGATCAGGTAAACCTGCTTCAGGAATTCGAAGAACGGGTTCTTTTGCCAGTCCTCATCGGCAAAGCGCTTGTCCTTGCGGTCCGGCTCTTCCGTCGGTGTCTCGCCCTGCATGCGCTGCATCGAGCGCATCCAGATGCCGAAGTAGCTGCTCATCAGCTGCGTCTGCGCTTCAAAGGTCCGGCGCGGATCGGAGATCCAGTACTCGGTGACCTTGGAGAGCGTCTTCACCATGTCGGTCACCGGTTCTGCGGCATTTTCCGCGATTTCGCCACGTTCGCGAGGCGCGAGCCAGGCTGTAGCCGCCTTGCCGAGATTTTCGAGCGCCCGGGCGAAATTGATCGCCATCGCCTCGGGATCTTTCAACAGGTAGGGATCGAGGTCCTTTGCATCGAAGCCCGGGCCTTTTGCCTTGTTGCCGTTGTCCTGCTTGCTGTCGGTCACGCGTCTCCTCCGGCGGCAGCATATCCTGCAAATCGAGTTGTACATCTGGAAAGATCGATAAAACAAGTTCCGCTGATGCACGCTCGTGCTATTGCTTTGTGGCGGCGACGAATTTAACAGTCGAAGCACCTCAGGATTTGGGACCTCTGGCACATGACGAAAAACGGCATCCGCACTATCGCAAACGTGACCCGCATCGCGCTCATTAGCGCCGCCGCGGCCATGACGCTTGCCGGATGCCTGGAAACGCCCGAGGAAAAGGCCGCCTTCCGGGCCAGGCAGGCAGCGCCGACGCCTGTTGTCATGAACGCAACGAAGGGCGAGGCGGCGACGGAAAGCGGCCTGTCACACTACAAGGACGGCTACCCGGGATTCGGTGCGCCGCTGACAGCCGCAAACGTTCAGATGGGTGACGACGAGGCCGGCGGGCTTCAGAAGAAGCTGACGGCCCTCGGCGCACAGCGCAAGGCCGGCACGATCTCGGAAGCCGAGTATCAGCGTCGCGTAGCGGAATTTCGCAAGCTTGCGGCCGAGCATGGCGCCGAAACGCTCTCCGAAATCGCCAATTAGGCCTTGCCTTCGCTGCGATTTGGAAGCAAAGCCTTCCAGTAGTGGCGGAAGATGAATTTTTCCCAATAATGCAAGGCCTGCACGGTTTTCCGCCAAAGAAATGCCGTGTGACACAAGTCTGATGAATACGGCGTTGGCGATTCTGAAGTTCGTATCGCGAACAGCCGGGAATTAGGACGAACTTCGAGCGCGGTCATGGTGGCCGCATTTCCGTGGGGAAAGAAATGGAAGAGTTTCACAAAGTCCGGCGTTTGCCGCCTTACGTTTTCGAACAGGTCAACCGTTTGAAAGCAAGCGCGCGAGCGGGCGGGGCCGATATCATCGATCTCGGCATGGGAAACCCTGATCTTCCGACCCCGAAGGCGATCGTCGACAAGCTCTGCGAAGTCGTCCAGGATCCGCGCACGCATCGCTATTCCTCGTCCAAGGGTATTCCGGGTCTCCGCCGGGCCCAGGCCGCCTACTACGCCCGCCGCTTCGGCGTGAAGCTCAATCCGGATACCCAGGTCGTTGCGACATTGGGCTCCAAGGAAGGCTTCGCCAACATGGCGCAGGCGATCACAGCGCCCGGCGACGTGATCCTTTGCCCGAACCCGACCTATCCGATTCACGCCTTCGGCTTCCTGATGGCAGGCGGTGTCATCCGGTCGATGTCGGTCGAGCCGGACGAGAGCTTCTTCCCGCCACTGGAGCGCGCGGTCCGTCATTCGATCCCGAAGCCGCTGGCGCTGATTCTCAACTATCCGTCCAACCCGACGGCTTTTGTTGCGACGCTCGACTTCTACAAGGACGTCATCGCTTTCGCGAAAAAGCATGACATCATCGTGCTTTCCGACCTGGCCTACTCTGAGATCTACTTCGAAGGCGAGCCGCCTCCGTCGGTTCTGGAAGTTCCGGGCGCGATGGATGTGACGGTCGAGTTCACCTCGATGTCGAAGACCTTCTCGATGCCGGGCTGGCGCATGGGCTTTGCCGTCGGCAACGAGCGCCTGATCGCGGCGCTGACGCGCGTCAAGTCCTACCTCGATTACGGCGCGTTCACGCCGATCCAGGTGGCGGCAACGCATGCGCTGAATGGTGACGGCTCCGACATCGCGGAAGTCCGCAACGTCTATAAGCGCCGCCGTGACGTCATGGTGGATACCTTCGGCAAGGCTGGCTTCGAAGTGCCGCCACCGGCGGCGACCATGTTTGCATGGGCCAAGATTCCGGAGAAGTTCCGCCACCTCGGTTCGCTGGAATTCTCCAAGCTGCTCGTCGAGAAAGCCGACGTGGCTGTCGCGCCAGGCATCGGTTTCGGTGAAATGGGCGATGACTATGTGCGTCTGGCGCTCGTCGAGAACGAACACCGCATTCGTCAGGCAGCCCGCAACATCAAGAAGTTCATGTCGACGGCCGACGAGACGATGCACAACGTCATCTCGCTCAACGCACATCGCTGATATAATCTCCTCAACGGCAGCCGCTTCGGCGGCTGCCCTTCATGACACATTTCAGGATCGATCCATGGCAGATGCCCTCAAAATCGGCATTGCGGGCTTGGGTACCGTTGGTGCTTCGCTTGTCCGTATCATTCAGCAGCGCAGCAACGAGCTTGCCGCAACATGCGGGCGCCCGATCCTGATTACGGGCGTTTCCGCCCGAGACAAGACCAAGGACCGCGGCATCGACGTCGGCGGCATCGAGTGGTTCGACCGGCCGGAAGATCTGGCGGAGAAGGGCGACATCGATGTTTTCGTCGAACTCATGGGCGGCGTCGATGGATCGGCCAACAGCTCTGTGCGTGCGGCTCTGCAGCGTGGTCTCCACGTGGTGACAGCGAACAAGGCGCTGCTTGCCTATCATGGCGTCGAGCTGGCTACGATCGCGGAAGAGAAGGGCGCCTTGCTGAACTTTGAGGCGGCGGTTGCCGGCGGTATTCCGGTCATCAAGGCGCTGCGCGAATCGCTGACGGGCAATACGATCTCCCGCATCTACGGGATCATGAACGGCACCTGCAATTACATCCTGACGAAGATGGAAAAGGAAGGCCTTTCCTTTGCCGATTGCCTGCAGGAAGCACAGCGGCTCGGTTATGCCGAAGCTGATCCCGCCTTCGATATCGAAGGCAATGACACGGCGCACAAGCTCTCCATTCTGACGACGCTCGCCTTCGGAAACCAGATCGCAGCCGACGACATCTACCTCGAAGGCATCACCAACATCTCGATCGAAGACATCCACGCCGCAGCCGATCTCGGCTACCGCATCAAGCTGCTCGGCGTTGCACAGCGGACCGATACCGGCATCGAACAGCGCGTCCATCCGACGATGGTGCCCGTTGATTCCGTGATTGCACAGGTCGACGGCGTGACAAACGCGGTTGCGATCGAGTCCGACGTTCTCGGTGAGTTGCTGATGGTCGGCCCCGGCGCCGGCGGCAATGCGACGGCTTCGTCCGTTCTCGGTGACATCGCGGACATCGCAAAAAGCCGACCCGGTGCACAGCGCGTGCCCGTTCTCGGCCATCCCGCCAAATCGCTGGAGCCCTACCGCAAGGCACAGATGCGAAGCCACGAAGGCGGATATTTCATTCGCCTGACCGTGCTCGACCGTACCGGCGTGTTCGCAAGCGTCGCCACCCACATGGCGGAAAACCACATTTCGCTGGAATCGATTGTTCAGCGTTCGAAGCAGCATCTGGCGCCCTCGCATCATCAGACGATCATCATGGTGACTCACGCGACGACGGAGGATTCCGTCCGCAAGGCGGTCGCCGCGATCAAGGGCGAGGGCTACCATGTCGGCGAACCGCAGGTGATCCGCATCGAGCGGCCAAAGGAAGACTGAGAAGTCTCCTCGTTTTCAGGCATATTGGCGTTGCTTGGGGTGCCGCGGCAGATCTGCTGCGTGCATCCACAGCTAACGTCGTATGTCTTCGCCAAAATCGTTGTGTGGCCGTGCCAAGCCGCTTAAAGCTGCCGATATCCCTCCGGTCTCGGGGTGGTGACAAGCGATGAGGGCAGCAGACGAGATGGAGATTCCGGCCGATCCGGTACAGCGCGCGTTTCTGGGCGTAGAGAAGTCCGTCTTGGACAACCGTTGGATCTCGCGCCTGGATCAAGCCGGCCAGAACCGGGCGCTCGCGATGTCTCAGATGCATGGACTGCCGGAGCTCATTGCGCGCGTTCTTGCCGGACGCGGTGTCACCGTCGATGAGGCCCTGGAGTTTCTTGACCCGACCCTTCGTGGCCTGATGCCTGATCCCTATACCCTGACGGATTGCGAAAAGGCAGCCAAGCGGCTTGCCGAAGCGATCAGCGGCCAGCAACAGGTCGCGATTTTCGGAGATTACGATGTCGACGGCGCCTCCTCATCGGCGCTCATGTTTCGCTTTCTCAAACACTTTGGCGTCAAGGCCGAGATTTATATTCCCGACCGCATTTTTGAGGGTTACGGTCCCAACGCTGTGGCGATCGGCAACCTGATCGACAATGGGGCACGGCTGATCGTCACCGTTGACTGCGGATCTACGAGCCATGAAGCGCTGACCGAAGCTGCGAGACGCAACATCGATGTCGTGGTGATTGATCACCATCAGGTGACACATGATTTGCCGCCCTGCCACGCGCTGGTCAATCCGAATCGCGAGGACGATCTTTCAGGGCAAGGACATCTCTGTGCCGCCGGCGTCGTATTCCTTGTGCTCGTCGCGACGCTGCGCTTGTTGCGGGAAGCCGGGGACCCACGCGCGCGGTCGATCGACCTGCTGCAGTGGCTTGATATTGTCGCGCTCGCGACTGTCTGCGATGTCGTCCCCCTGAAGGGCCTGAACCGTGCCTACGTGGTCAAGGGATTGATTGCCGCGCGGCATCAGGGCAATGCAGGCTTGTCCGCGCTGTTCCGTAGGGCGGGCCTTGCCGGGCCTGTAACACCCTATCACTTCGGCTTCCTGATCGGCCCGCGCATCAATGCGGGCGGGCGCATCGGCGACGCCGCACTTGGCAGCCGCCTGCTCACCCTCGATGATACAGGCCGGGCCGAGGTTATTGCGCAGCAACTCGATGACCTCAATCGCGACCGGCAAGCGATGGAAGCCGCGATGCTTCAAGAGGCTGAGGCCGAGGCGATGGCGGAATACGGGGACGGTGAGGGGGCGTCGGTCATCGTCACCGCGCACGAAAAATGGCACCCCGGCATTGTCGGCCTGATTGCCGCCCGCCTCAAGGAGCGATTCAAGCGCCCAGCCTTTGCGATCGCCTTCGACCCATCCGGCAAAGGCACCGGCTCTGGCCGCTCCATCAACGGCTTCGACATGGGCAAGATGGTGCGCGCGGCCGTGGACGAAGGTTTGCTGGTCAAGGGCGGTGGCCATGCCATGGCCGCTGGCCTGACCGTCGAGCGCGACAAGCTGGGTCTGCTGCGCAGCTTTTTTGACGAACGCGCGGAAAAGACAATAGCCGCGCTCGTGGCTAACGAGACGCTGAAGATAGACGGTGCGATTGCCGCCAGCGGTGCAACGATCGAACTGATCGATCGCCTGGAGACGGCCGGGCCTTACGGATCGGGTCATTCCCAGCCGCTCTTTGCGGTTCCCGCTCATCGCCTTCGCGATTCCCGCCTGGTTGGCGAGAAGCATGTGAAGGTGACGCTCGAAGCCATGGACGGCGCCCGTCTCGACGGAATCGCCTTTCGGGCAGCCGATACGCAACTGGGCAACCTGCTGCTGAATTCAAGGGGCTCCAGTCTGCACGTCGCGGGCTCGCTCGGCGCGGACCACTATCAGGGCTCCCGACGCATCCAGCTACGTGTTCAGGACGCCGCTCCAGCGCGGTGAGGCCGGCAGGCATGGGCGAGACTATGGAGGAGGCGATCGGAAACGCGCCTGGGCAGCATCTTCTCGTGGCGGCGCTACAGGCCATCTTCCTTTTCGATTTTTGGTGGCATCGGGTGATAAACGAGGGAACAGGAAGACAGATCCTCGTTCATATACACGACATTGGATTTGGCGTGGTCAATCCATTCTATGGCGTTATCGTAAGTCTGAAGGAAATGCCCGTGCAGCGCGGCCTTCCGATTGGGCTCGATGTCGGGGTAGGTCACAAGCATGGATGCTTTAAGTTTGATACAGTAAGCCGTACGGGTATCAAGCTCTAGTTCGACTTCGTAAAGGCCCTTGTCGCTGAACCAAAATCTGCTTTCGAACCTATATTCTCCGGCACCATAGTGGCCTTTTAGATAAGGCCCGTTGGTGGCGGATTTGGCGACCCATCGCAGTCCGCTTTCAGGAGGCGCAGCAGCAATGACTTGATCGGGCGTCATGCCCCATTTGGTATATTGCCAATCGGCTTGTGCCGATGGAGCGACGCAGAGCAAGGCTGAAGGCATTGCTAAATAAGCAATAATCCTCATTTTCCCCTCCTGCATTTGTTACAATCAGGCGGGAGGCCACGTGGGGGGAACGTCAGTTCCGTCTAGCGGAAAGTAAATCGCCTCTTCGTCTTCTTCAACCGAAGGCTAAACGCGCTCTTTCACCCCCCCCGCGTGATGATCAGCGAACTCGTTTGCTTGCGGCTCTCCAATCTGGAAAGGCGCTCGTCGATAAGGGAAACGGTGTTAGCAGATGCTACCCGCAACGTATTGAAAATATTGAAGGGAGAAAAAGAAGTTGGCACGCCCTAGGGGAGTCGAACCCCTCTTCCCAGAATGAAAATCTGGTGTCCTAACCGATAGACGAAGGGCGCTTCCTTCGTGGTGGCGCCCTTATAGTCAGGCACTTTGAATCCCGCAAGCGGCAAAACAAGAAAAAATCACAATGGCGCGAATTTTTCTTGGCTTCTCGCCCGTGGTGCTCTGTAATTGGTGATTATCATTTTGATATCGCTACGTTATTTCTAGTTCCACAGGCTATTGATGGACATGTGGAAAGTTTCGATGGACGCGGCCGACCGGGGCAGCCGCGTCGCGAGTAATGCAACTTCCTCAGGCGCGCACCTCGAAGACCATGTTGAAGGGTGTTTCCGTGGCGCGGCGGAAATGCTTGAAACCGGCATCGAGGGCGACTTTCCTCAGCTTGGTTTCGCCGGCCTGCGCGCCGAGCCCGAGTCCAACCTCCTGCGAGAGCGATGCCGGGGTACAGATCATCGTCGACGCGCCGTAATAGACCCGACCGACTGGGTTGAGATTGTCCTTCAGGCAATCATGCGCAAAGGGCTCGACGACCAGCCAGGTGCCGTCAGCGGAGAGCGATTCCTTGACGTGCTTGCCGGCGCCGACCGGGTCCCCCATGTCGTGCAGGCAATCGAACATGGCGATGAGATCGTAGTTTCCTTCCGGAAATCCAGCAGCGGGCGCCTGCTGGAACGTGACACGATCGGCAACGCCAGCCTCCTTGGCCGCAGCCTTCGCCCGCTCGATCGACGGCGCGTGATAATCGAAGCCAAAGAACTTTGAAGCGGGATAGGCTTGAGCCATCAGGATCGTCGAAGCGCCGTGGCCGCAGCCGACGTCGGCGACTCGTGCGCCGGCCTTCAAACGGGCCTCGACGCCCTGCAAGGCAGGAATCCAGTCGGCAACCAGATTGTTGTTGTAGCCGGTTCGGAAGAAGCGCTCGGTACCGCGAAACAGGCAAGCGCTGTGCTCGTGCCACCCGACGCCCGTGCCGGTGCGGAAGGCGTCGGCTACCTTGGGTTCGTCCATCCACATGGCTTGCACGACCTGAAAAGCGCCGGCGAAGAAGGCAGGGCTATCCTCCTCGGCAAAGACCATTGCCTGCTCCGGCGTCAGGTGAAAGCGATCGGTCTTCTCGTCATAGGTGAGATAGTCGGCGGCCGCGAGGGCGGAGAGCCACTCTCTGAGGTAACGTTCCTTTATGCCGGTTTCCTTCGATACCTCGGATGAGTTGCGTGGCTTGCCGTCGGCCATGGCCTTGAACAGGCCAAGGTCATCACCCAGCACCACCAGCGCTCCGGATACGGCCGCGCCTACGTCGCCGATCAACCGACCGACGAGTGCATCCACTTTCTGCATGTCGGGTTCGCGCATGTCTTCCTCCCTCGGAGATGCAGGAAAAACCAGCCCGTCGGGCACTATATCACTGCCGGTGTTTGCCGCTAAAACAACACTGCGGCATTAGTGGCAAACTGTTCCGCTTACGAAGACGAAGCGCGATCCTTGAACAAAATTAACGTGTTGGTTGCGCCAATTGTCGCGTTGACAAGAAAAAACGTCAGATTGATAGTTCGCTAGCCCCTAGAGGCTTGGAGGAAGATCAATGATCAAGCGTTTGACTATTCTTGCATCCGTTTCCCTGCTCGGGGCGCTCGCGTTTGCGACGCCGTCCTCGGCGCTGACCATGAAGGAGTGCAGCGCGAAGTATAAGGCGGCCCAGGCTGACGGCTCCGCGAAGGACATGAAGTGGAATGATTTCCGCAAGGCGCAGTGCGGTCCGGATGCGACGGCTGAGCCGGATGTGACACTCAATAGTGGTGAAGAACCAGAAAAGCCCACGATGACGGCGCCCAAGGGCGTTTCGTTCCCAACAGCCATTTCACCGAAATATGCGAAGGAAACACCCGGCAAGGGACGGATGCATACCTGCGTCGACGCCTATCACCAGAATAAGGACGCCAATACGCTCAATGGTCTGAAGTGGATCCAGAAGGGCGGTGGTTTTTACAGCCTGTGCAATGCCAAGCTGAAGAGCTGATAGGGGTTTGGCTCAACTCGGAAGGCCCCGTCATCGGGGCCTTTTGTTTGTCGTCATGCGGCGCTCGCTCTCAAACCGACCGTCGAAAATACGCCAAAACGAAAAGGCCGCCGGAAAAATCCGACGGCCCTTGAATTCGTTGTTCGCCAATCGACTTAGTGCAGGATTTGGCTGAGGAAGAGCTTGGTGCGCTCGTGCTGCGGATTGTCGAAGAACTCGGCAGGCGAGTTCTGTTCGACGATCTGTCCCTGGTCCATGAAGATGACGCGGTTGGCGACCTGACGCGCAAAGCCCATTTCGTGGGTCACGCAAAGCATGGTCATGCCTTCCTCTGCCAGTCCGACCATGGTCTCCAGAACTTCCTTGATCATCTCAGGGTCGAGCGCCGAGGTCGGCTCGTCGAAAAGCATGATCTTCGGGTTCATGCAGAGTGAGCGGGCGATCGCCACGCGCTGCTGCTGACCGCCCGAGAGCTGACCCGGATACTTGTTGGCCTGCTCCGGGATTTTGACGCGCTTCAGGAAGTGCATGGCGATTTCTTCGGCCTGCTTCTTCGGCATCTTGCGCACCCAGATCGGCGCCAGCGTGCAGTTTTCCAGAATGGTCAGATGCGGGAAGAGATTGAAGTGCTGGAAGACCATGCCGACTTCGCGGCGCACTTCGTCGATCTTCTTCAGGTCGTTGGTGAGTTCGACCCCATCGACGATGATCTGGCCCTTCTGGTGCTCTTCCAGACGGTTGATGCAGCGGATCATCGTCGATTTTCCCGAGCCCGAGGGGCCGGCAATGACGATGCGCTCGCCGCGCATTACCTTGAGATTGATGTCACGCAGTACGTGAAAATCGCCGTACCACTTGTTCATGCCAATGATGTCGACGGCAACGTCTGTCGCCGAAACAGTCATCTTCTTTTGAGCCTCAGCCATATGTTCGTTCCCTTGATCTTTTATCGTTTGTGGCCGGTATCGAGATAGCGTTCCATGAAGCCTGAATAGCGCGACATGCCGAAGCAGAACAGCCAGAAAACGAAGCCAGCGAAAATCAGGCCTGTCAAGGGCGTGACCGCGCTCGCCCAGTTGGCGTCGGTAAAGTTAAACCGGACGATACCGAGCAGGTCGAACATGCCGATGATCGACACCAGTGACGTATCCTTGAACATGCCGATGAAGGTATTGACGATGCCGGGGATGACCAGCTTGATCGCCTGCGGAAGTATGATCAGTCGCATCTTCTGCCAGTAACCGAGCCCGAGCGAGTCGGCGCCTTCGGACTGGCCTTTAGGGATCGCCTGTAGGCCACCGCGAATGACCTCCGCCATGTATGCGGAAGCAAAGATTGCCACACCGATCAATGCGCGCAGCAGCTTGTCGATGGTGAACCCGGTCGGCAGGAAAAGCGGCAGCAATACGCTCGCCATAAACAGCACGGTGATCAACGGTATGCCGCGAATGATTTCGATAAAGGCGACGCAGACAATTTTGATCACAGGCATCTTCGATCGGCGCCCCAGCGCCAGAATGATGCCAAACGGCAGCGACACGGCAATGCCGACGAAGGAAAGCACCAGCGTCACCATCAGGCCGCCCCATAGAGGCGTATCGACGATTTCGAGCCCGAAACCGCCGTAAAGCAGCCAGAAGGCAAGAAGCGGCAGGACGGCGAACAGCAGAATGGCGTTGATGCGCTTGAACGGCGCCTTGGGGACCAGCATAGGCGCGAGCAGCAGCACGAACAGGACACCGACGATCGTCGGGCGCCAACGTTCGTCGAGCGGGTAAGTGCCGAACGCGAACTGAGAGATCTTCGCGTTGACGAATGCCCAGCAAGCGCCGCTCCAGCCATCAGGCTGGGTGCCACCTTGAACAGTCGTCGCGCAGAAGGTGCGGTCCGTTCCGGTCCAGACGGCCTGAATGAACAACCAGTTGATGACGTGCGGCAACGCCCAGGCGAGGAAGGTAACGGCAATGACGGTCAGGACAATGTCCTTCGGCGTTGCTAGCAGGTTCTTGCGAGCCCAGGCCCATGCGCCGCTCTCGCTGCGCGGTGCTGGTGCCGGGTCGATAAAAGCGGTCCTGACGAAAGATTGGTTGGATACCGACATCTTATCTCTCCACCAACGCCATTTTGGCATTGAACCAGTTCATGAACAGCGAAGTGAGGATGCTGAGCGTGAGATAGACAACCGCCCAGATGAACACGATTTCGATCGCCTGTCCGGTCTGGTTGAGGATGGTGCCGCCAACCGCGACGAGATCCGCGAAACCGATGGCGATCGCCAGCGATGAGTTCTTCGTCAGGTTCAGGTACTGGCTGGTCAGCGGAGGAATGATGATACGCAGCGCCTGGGGGACGACAACGAGGCGCGTGATGCTTGACGGATGGAGGCCAAGCGCACCGGCAGCCTCCGACTGGCCCTTGGGAACGCCGCGAATGCCAGCGCGGACGATTTCGGCAATGAAGGCCGCAGTGTAGAAGGATAGAGCCAGGAACAGCGACATGAATTCCGGCCCGACGACGGAGCCGCCGGTGAGATTGAATTTGCCTGCAATGGGAACGTCAAACGACAGAGGCATGCCGGCCAGAAAGAAGGTCAATATCGGCAGGCCCACAATCAGAGCGATGGACGTCCAGATCGTGTGGAACTGTTTGCCGGTGGTAGCCTGGCGTTTGTGCGCCCAGCGCGCAACAACCGTGGAAGCGATGATCCCGACGATGATCGCTATACCGACCACCCATATGCCTTCACCGAAAATCGGCTTCGGAAAAGCAAGGCCGCGGTTGTTGAGGAACATGCTGAAGGGCAGGTGGAGGGAATCTCTCGGTCCAGGCAGGACGGCAAGGACGCCTTGGTACCAAAAGAAGATGACGAGCAGCGGCGGAATGTTTCGGAAGACCTCGACGTAGACCGTGCACAGCTTCGAGATCAGCCAATTATGTGACAAGCGGCCGATACCGACGACGAAACCGATGATCGTTGCGGTAATAATCCCGGTTACGGCGACCAGCATGGTATTGAGAAGGCCGACCAACAATGCGCGCCGATAAGTGGCATCGCTGGAATAGTCGATCAGCGACTGACCGATGTCGAAGCCCGACCGACCGTTCAAGAACCCGAAGCCAGACGCAGTGCCGGTGCGGGCCAAATTCTGGGCCGTGTTATGGGTGACCCACCACACGAATCCGACGAGGATCACGATGGTGAGAACTTGAAAGAAAATGCCCCGAAACCTCGGGTCGTAGATCACTGATTGGAAACTCCAGCCAGTGCTTTGCACATGCGACGTGTGCACAGCCTCTTGCGTCATGCCGAGCCTAATCCCCTATGAGCCCGTTTTCGGGCTTTTCTCTTTATGATGGGGAGGCGGCAAACCGCCTCTCCAAGTCTTGAAGGTCTATCCGATCAACGGACCGGCGGAGCGTATTGGATGCCACCCTTGTTCCACAGCGCGTTCAGGCCGCGCTCGATCTTGAGCGGGCTGCCTTTACCGACGTTGCGGTCGAAGACTTCACCGTAGTTTCCGACGCCCTTGATGATGTTATAGGCCCACTCGTTGGTAAGCCCCATGTCGGTACCGATCTTTGTATCGGTTTCCGTACCGAGGAAGCGCTTGATATCGGGATTTGCAGAGTTCTTCATCTCATCGACGTTTGCCTGGGTAATCCCGAACTCTTCAGCATTGACGAGGGCATAGGCCGTCCACGATACGATATCGAACCACTGATCGTCGCCCTGGCGAACGGCCGGTCCGAGCGGCTCCTTCGAGATGATTTCCGGAAGAACCACATGTTCGTCGGGATTCTTCAGCGTCAGGCGCAGTGAGTAGAGGCCGGACTGGTCGGTCGTGTAGACATCGCAACGACCAGCGTCGTAGGCGGCGTTGACTTCTTCAAGCTTCTCGAAGACGACCGGATTGTACTGGAGGTTGTTCGACTTGAAGTAATCGGCGAGGTTCAGTTCCGTCGTTGTGCCGGCCTGGACGCAAACGGCGGCACCTGAAAGTTCGAGCGCCGACTTCACGTTAAGGCTCTTGCGAACCATGAAGCCCTGACCGTCATAATAGGTGACTGGACGGAAGTTGAAGCCTTGCGCGGTATCGCGGTTGATGGTCCACGTCGTGTTGCGCGATAGAACATCGACTTCGCCCGACTTCAGAGCCGGGAAGCGGTCCTTGGCCGACAGTGGCGTGTACTTCACTTTAGTCGGGTCGCCGAAGACGGCGGAGGCAACTGCCTTGCAGAAGTCGACGTCGAAGCCGGCCCAATTGCCGGAAGCGTCAGGCTGCGCGAAACCAAGAAGGCCGGTGTTGACGCCGCACTGAACAAAACCCTTTGCCTTTACGTCTTCGAGCGTGGTGGCAGAAGCTGCCGAAGCGCCAAGTCCGAAAACTGCTGCGCCGATGGCGGCGGACAGAAGCTTAATCTTCATTTTTCCCAACCTTTTCCTTTGTCTTATCTTTTTGTGGGAGCGTTCGCCGAAGCACGCGGAACCTCCCATATGACCCGACACCCTCCCGGCGCGAGTGGTTCTATCACAGTCGCAAATGTCACCATGGTCAAGTGTCGCAGTGAAAGATTGCGTGATATTTCGGCAATTCTCTAATTGAGGCGCGCAAAATAAGCAGATGACTATCGAAATGGCGGCCGTTGCCGAAAAAAATCGCGAAAAATCACTGATATATCTGAAGAATCTGCATGGCAGGGATGCTGTACGTGGTCCGGCTTCGGGGTTGACCGATCGTTTCGTGCGGTTCAAGAGTTTGCCGACCGCATCTTATCGCCAAAGGCATTCCCAATATGAAAGATAAAGAAGGCCCGCTTCAGAACGCTGGCATCAACACGCGCCTTTCCCACCTCGGCAACGACCCGGCCGAATACCACGGTTTCGTCAATCCGCCGGTTGTTCACGCCTCGACAGTCCTCTTTCCAAATGCGCGAGCAATGGAAACCCGTGGACAGAAATACACCTACGGAACGCGCGGGACTCCGACAACCGATGCCCTTTGTGAGGCGATCGATGCGCTGGAAGGGTCGGCCGGAACGATTCTCGTACCGTCGGGACTGGCGGCTGTGACCGTCCCGTTCCTGGCGTTGCTATCTTCTGGTGACCACGCATTGATCGTCGACTCGGTCTATGGGCCGACCCGGCATTTCTGTGACACGATGCTGAAGCGTCTCGGTGTCGAGGTAGACTATTACGATCCAATGGTTGGTGCGGGCATCGAGGCGCTGATCAAGCCGAACACCAAGCTCGTCCACACGGAGGCGCCCGGCTCGAATACCTTCGAGATGCAGGACATTCCGACGATCGCAGCAATCGCGCACAAGCACGGTGCGGTCGTGACGATGGACAACACCTGGGCGACGCCTGTCTACTTCAAGCCGCTGGACTTCGGTGTCGATGTCTCCATTCACGCAGCCACCAAATACCCGTCCGGGCATTCCGATATCCTGATGGGTACGGTCTCCGCAAACGCCAAATACTGGTCGCAGCTCCACGAAGCGAACATCACGCTCGGCATTTGCGGTGCGCCCGACGACGCCTACCAGATCCTGCGCGGTTTGCGCACCATGGGCGTGCGCCTGGAGCGCCATTACGAAAGTGCGCTCACGATTGCCAAATGGCTGGAGGGCAGGGAGGACGTTGCCAAGGTGCTGCATCCGGCGCTATCGAGCTTCCCGTCGCACGAATTGTGGAAGCGCGACTTCAAGGGCGCGAGCGGCATCTTCTCTTTCGTGCTTGCCGTCGACGCACCGGAAAAGTTCAGGGCCAAGGCCCATGCTTTCCTCGATGCGCTGCAGATCTTCGGCCTCGGTTGGTCGTGGGGCGGCTTCGAAAGCCTCGCCATTCACGTCAACCTGAGCGATCGCCGCATTCGAACGGCGCCAACCGAAGGACCGGTCATCCGCCTGCAGATCGGGCTTGAGGACGTCGTTGATATCAAGGCCGATATCGAGCGCGGTTTCGCCGCGGCAAAGGCCGTCTGATCAGGCGCCGGCTTGGTAGCCGTAGATCCAGTCGAGATCCGCCGCGAGGCTTTGCGGCGGTCTTAATGCCAGAACGATATCGCGCCCGATGCGCACCGGCCCGCGGGCGTGATAGGCAAACTGGTTGAATGCACCGCGCTGGCGCAGCCGCGCTATCCGCGGTGTGCGATGTGCTTCGAACAACCGCAGCGCTTCGGCAACCGGCCGTGTTGCCACGAACATCGCAAGCTCATAGGCGTCCTCGATCGCCATTGCAGCGCCCTGTGCCGCAAAGGGCATCATTGCATGCGCGGCGTCGCCAATAAGGACGCAATCGCGGCCGTTTTGCCAACGCCCATTTTTCGTTTCATAGAGAGGCCAGAAGGTGATGTCGCCCGTCCTCGCGAAAAGTTCGGCCACGGCAGGGTGCCACCGGGAAAACCGCGAAAGCAGTTGTTGACGCTGCGCTTCCGTCGGCTGGCTGGTCCAGTCATGCGATGTGGCGTTGCCGGCAGTGATCGCCACCATATTGAAACTGCTGGTTTCACGGAGCGGATAGCAGACGAGGTGTGCCGCCGGACCAAGGAATGCCGAGACGCTCGTGCGTTCAAGAAAGGTGGGCGCGTTTGCCGCGTCTATCGTGAAGCGGTAGGCGATGTTGCCGGAGAAGCGAGGCGAGGGGCTGCCTTCGATGTCTTCCCGAACCTGCGACCAGACGCCGTCGGCACCAATCAGAAGATCCGCCGGGCGGGATAGGTCCGACAATACCCGGCTCTTGATCCGCGCTCCCAGATGCAGCTTGCAAAGTGGCTCCTTGGAGACCGCGTCAAGCAGCGCCCGCTGCAAGGTGGAGCGATGGAGGACACCATAGGGCGCGCCCCACCGGGCGCGTGCAAATCCACCAGCAGGAACGGCTGCGAGCTGACGCAGCGTGGTTCCGGACATAAGCCGAATGGAGTCTGGCTCGAGCCAGGTGTCGGTCAGGTGCTCGAGGACGCCCAGTTCCGCCAGAATGCGAGAAGCATTCGACGAAATCTGCAGACCTGCCCCGACTTCGGTCAGTTTAGGTGCCTGCTCGAAAATCTCGGAACTGATGCCGTGCCGCGCCAGCGCCAGTGCAGTCGTAAGCCCCGCTACGCCCGCGCCGACGATGGCGGCATGTTCTGCCGGCATAGGTTGTCCGATCTTAGATTGCGTCTCAGGCAGCCTTGACGTGGAAAACGCAGCCAGCCGGATTGGTCTGGTTTGCCTTCAGCGCACCATTGAAACGGTAGAGGGTCGAGCAGTAGGAGCAGACCTTCTCGTTCTCATCGCCCATGTCGATGAAGATGTGCGGATGATCGAACGGAACGGAGGCGCCGGTGCACATGAACTCTTTCACACCGACTTCGATAACGCGGTGTCCGCCGTCGTTCTGGAAGTGGGGAATATTGTGGCCGGCCATGTTCGTCTCCGAATGCTTTGTAATGTGCGCGGACCTTATAGTCCTTCACTGCAAATGTGTAGAGCCAAAGAGTGTCCCGGCGCACAGTTTTTGCAACTGCGAGGGTTTCAGTTCGGTGACCTATAAAATATGGTCCGGCAAAAAAGGACAGTCCGATGAACTTGAATACGCCCGCTTTTTCCAGCTTCACACATGATGGTCTGAAGCTTGCCTTCTTTGATGAAGGCGATCCGTCCGGGGCGCCGGTTCTGCTGATCCACGGTTTTGCCTCCAGCGCCAACGTGAACTGGGTTCATCCGGGTTGGCTGAAGACCTTGGGTGATGCGGGTTATCGGGTCATTGCCATCGACAACCGCGGACACGGCGCAAGTGACAAGCCACGCGACGCCGAGGCCTATCGTCCCTGGCATATGGCGAGCGATGCAATTGCGCTCCTCGATCACCTCGGGATTTCTGAAGCCAACCTCATCGGTTACTCGATGGGAGCCCGCATTTCCGTCTTCGCGGCACTTGCCCATCCAGACCGGGTCCGCTCTCTGGTTCTCGGCGGCCTGGGGATCGGCATGACGGATGGGGTCGGCGATTGGGATCCGATTGCGGATGCCTTGTTGGCCCAGTCGCTTGATGATGTCGTCCACGATCGCGGACGCATGTTCCGGGCTTTCGCCGATCAGACGAAGAGTGACCGTGAAGCGCTCGCCGCCTGTATCAAGGGATCTCGCGATCTTGTCGCACGGTCCGACATGACGAAAATCGACGCTCCGACACTGATTGGCGTTGGAACTAAGGACGATATCGCGGGTTCAGCTCAGGAGCTTGCGGCATTGATGCCCCATGCCCAGGCCCTTGATATTCCTGGCCGCGATCACATGCTGGCCGTGGGAGACCGGGTTTTCAAGAAGGCAGTGCTGGAGTTTTACGCCGAAGTCTCCGGGCGGTGATATGGGATTTGTCGTGGCGGTTCGAGGACCGCGGGAACGATTCCCGACGCACCCATTTATGTTAACAGGTTTTTGCCCTATATAGAGCCGATCCTACGCATACGAGGAGACCTTTCATGGTCGCAAAGACAGACATTCGCTCTCTTGAGACAGGCAATCCTCTCAAGGTGATGGATCCGATCTGGGACAGCCTGCGCGACGAAGCGCGCGCTGCCGCAGAAAATGATCCGGTGCTGGCCGCATTTCTCTACTCGACCGTGCTGAATTATCGGTCGCTCGAGGAGTGCGTGATCTACCGCATCTGCGAACGTCTCGATCACCCGGACATGCAGGCGATCCTGCTGCGCCAGACCTTCGATCAGATGCTGGACGATTGGCCGGAGTGGAGTGCCATTCTGCGCGTCGACATCCAGGCGATCTATGATCGCGACCCCGCGTGCCTGCGCTTCATGGAAGCCGTACTCTATTTCAAGGGATTCCACGCGCTGCAGACGCACCGCCTGGCGCATTGGCTGCTGAACCGCGGTCGGCGCGATCTGGCGCTCTATCTGCAAAGCAGATCGTCGAGTGTTTTCCAGACCGACATCAATCCCGCGGCGCGTATCGGCAGGGGCATCTTCCTCGATCATGCCACCGGGCTGGTCGTCGGCGAAACCGCTGTGATCGGCGACAACGTGTCGATCCTTCATGGTGTCACGCTCGGTGGTACCGGCAAGGAAGGCTCGGACCGGCATCCGAAGATCGGCAGCGGTGTCCTGATCGGCGCTGGTGCCAAGATTCTCGGTAACATCGAGATCGGCTATTGCTCGCGCATTGCCGCAGGCTCTGTCGTGCTGAAGGCGGTGCCGCCTAAGACGACCGTGGCGGGCGTGCCGGCCAAGGTGGTCGGAGAAGCAGGGTGTTCGGAGCCGTCGCGAATAATGGATCAGGTGATCGGCGCGGATATCTGAGCCGCGCGTCACTTAACAGCGTGGCATATCGGCGGGGATAGCGTTCATGCGTCCGTCCCCCGTGCCTTTACAGCGCCGTCTTTCCCATGCAAGAAGCGGCCAACCGAGACCGCTCAGGAGATGCAGTGTGAAGCCCGAAGAAATCAAGAAACTCGACGCCTATTTCAAGCGCACGTTCAACCCGCAGGTGATCGTCAAGGCACGCCCGCGAAAGAATGATTCCGCGGAAGTCTATCTCGGCGAAGAATTTCTGGGTGTCGTCTATATCGATGACGAGGACGGCGACCGCTCCTACAATTTCTCGATGGCGATCCTCGACGTCGATCTTTGATCCGTGATTGATGGGCGGCTCGTCTTTCGCCGCCCGTCTGCCCAGACCGCAACCGCGAGCGGCTGGCTTCTTAAGGCGGGCCGATCGATCGACCTGCAGCGCGGCTCAAGCCTTGATCTCGCAAACCTCCGATTGTTTCTTTTCGCAGGGCAATCTTTAGCGGAAAAACAAGCCTCCTTCTCTGGACCACCCCGCCGGATGCTCCATCTCCCCCTTGAGCATGTGCTCTAGTGTCAATGGAGGAATGCCGAGGATGGGTATTTTCGACAAGATCAAGCATGCGATTTTTGGTGAGGCCGTAGCTGCTCCGGCCACTCCGTCCGCCACACCTGCGCCACCGCCGACTGCAGCAGCGCCAAGCGACACGCCAGCATCCCAGCAGGTGTCGGCAGCCGCGGCGGCGATCGATATCGTGCCGCTATTGGACGCGGCGGTGAAGAAAAGCGGACAGAAACTGGACTGGCGCCACTCGATCGTCGATCTCATGAAGGCTGTCGGCATGGACGCGAGCCTTGCGGAGCGCAGAGAGCTTGCGACGGAACTTGGCTTCAAAGGCGATCCGCACGACACCGCCACCATGAACATGTTCCTGCACAAGGCGTTGATGAAGCGACTTGCCGAGAACGGCGGAAAGGTTCCTGCGGAGCTTCTCGATTGAGGGCTCTATGCCATCGGCGCCGTGGCGACATTTTTGATAAAGCTTCTGGTTGCGGCGCTTCTGATATATTTTAGCAAAATCAATTATTCAAATATGACCATCCTGCGCGGCCAAAAGTAAAAGCATCAAGGATGCAATCACGGATTGTTTTGCAATGCACAATACTGCTTGACTATTTGTGCGCCGCAGCTACGCTTCATCCTGCTGCAAAGGCCAAGGAGGATGATGGTCATGTTGAACTTCGATGAAGCGAGCCGGAAGAGCAAGGAAGCCATGGATACGATGCTGAAGAGCTATTCCGATACCGCCAAAGGCTTTCAGGCAATCGCTGTTGAAGGGGTCGAGTACTCGAAGAAGTCTTTTCAGGACGCGGTGACGCATTTTGAAAGCCTGTCCGGCGCTCGTAGCCTCGAAGCGGCGTTCGAGTTGCAGACCAACTATGTGAAAAGCGCATACGAAAGCTTCGTGAGCGAAGCCACCAAGCTCGGCGAAATGTATTCCGATCTCGCCAAGAACGCCTACAAACCATACGAAGCGCCTGTCGTGGCAGCGACCGCAAAGGCAACGAAAGCCGCTGCAGTTGTCCCGCCCGCCGCGGCGTAAAGATACGCGGCACAGCCCGCATAGCTCTTGAAAAACGAAGACCGGCTACGCATCTGCGGCCGGTCTTTTCTTTTTTCACGGTGCCCATCGGCTGCCGTCACCAGTTTTTGTGTCTTTGCGTTGAGACTGGCCGAATTGTGATTGCAGTGTGAAACGAGGGGCTTAAAATCGCTCCAGGATGAACTAAGTTAGTATTTCGAATATTCGGCGGAAAAGCAGCCCTCCCATGCCCCGCCGGACCGATCGAGGAATGAAGGAAAATGATCGCAAAGCCGATCCGGATGCAAAACGATAGCGAAAGGAACGGGGACAACGGAAATCGCGGAACCTCGGTCATCACACGCACCAAACCGAAGACCAAGAAGCCTAATCTCTACCGCGTGCTACTCTTGAATGACGACTACACTCCCATGGAATTTGTCATTCATATCCTCGAGCGTTTTTTTCAGAAGGATCGTGAAAGTGCCACCCGCATTATGCTCCACGTCCACAACCACGGCGTCGGTGAATGCGGAATATTTACATACGAGGTGGCGGAGACGAAGGTGAGTCAGGTGATGGACTTCGCCCGACAGCACCAGCATCCGCTGCAATGCGTCATGGAAAAGAAGTGAGGATCTGAACGTGCCAACATTTTCGCCTAGTCTTGAGAAGGCGCTCCATCAGGCACTGACCTTTGCTAACGAGCGGCATCATGAATATGCCACGCTCGAGCATCTGCTGCTCGCCCTGATCGACGATGCCGATGCCGCCGCCGTTATGGGGGCCTGCAACGTCGACCTCGACGCGCTACGCAAAACGCTTGTTGAATATGTCGATAACGAACTCTCCAATTTGGTCACCGGCTATGACGAGGACTCCAAGCCGACCTCCGGCTTCCAGCGCGTTATCCAGCGAGCGGTGATCCATGTGCAGTCGTCTGGCCGCGAAGAGGTGACAGGTGCTAACGTCCTGGTTGCGATCTTCGCCGAGCGAGAGAGCCATGCGGCCTACTTCCTGCAGGAGCAGGAAATGACCCGTTACGATGCGGTCAACTACATCTCGCACGGGATCGGTAAGCGACCGGGCTCGTCAGAATCGCGTCCGCCACGTGGTGCCGACGATGGCGAATCTGAGAGCAAGCCAACGTCACGTGGCAGCGGCGAGCAGGAAGAGGGCGGTCCGAAGAAGCAGCAGGATGCTCTGAAGGCCTACTGCGTGAACCTCAACGAGAAGGCAAAGGGCGGCAAGATCGATCCGTTGATCGGCCGTCAGGCAGAGGTCAATCGGACCATCCAGGTCCTGTGCCGTCGGTCAAAGAACAATCCGCTCTACGTGGGCGATCCCGGCGTCGGCAAGACGGCGATTGCCGAAGGCCTTGCCAAGCGCATCGTCGAAGGCAAGGTGCCGGAAGCCTTGGCCGATGCCACCATCTTCTCGCTGGATATGGGCACGCTGTTGGCTGGCACACGCTATCGCGGCGATTTCGAAGAGCGTCTGAAGCAGGTCGTCAAGGAGCTGGAAGAATATCCGGGCGCCGTACTGTTCATCGACGAGATCCACACCGTCATCGGTGCGGGTGCGACGTCGGGCGGCGCGATGGATGCCTCGAATCTGTTGAAGCCGGCTCTGTCCTCGGGCGCGATCCGCTGCATCGGTTCGACCACCTATAAGGAATACCGCCAGTTCTTCGAGAAGGACCGTGCTCTGGTTCGCCGCTTCCAGAAGATCGACGTCAATGAACCGTCGATCGATGATGCGATCGAAATCATGAAGGGCCTGAAGCCTTACTTCGAGGAATATCATCACCTGCGTTACTCGAACGAAGCGATCAAGACCGCCGTCGAGCTGTCAGCCCGTTACATTTCGGACCGCAAGCTGCCTGACAAGGCAATCGATGTGATCGATGAGACTGGTGCTGCCCAGATGTTGCTGCCGCCGTCCAAGCGCCGCAAGCTGATCACCGAAAAGGAGATCGAGGCAACTGTCGCGACGATGGCCCGCATCCCGCCGAAGACCGTGTCGAAGGACGACGAAGCCGTTCTTGCCAATCTCGAGCAGGAACTGCGCTCGGTCGTCTACGGCCAGGACAAGGCGATCGAAGCGCTGTCGACCTCGATCAAGCTCGCTCGCGCGGGCTTGCGCGAACCGAACAAGCCGATCGGCTCCTATGTCTTCTCCGGCCCGACTGGCGTCGGCAAGACCGAGGTTGCCAAGCAGTTGGCATCGTCGCTGGGGGTCGAACTCCTGCGCTTCGACATGTCCGAATACATGGAGCGGCATACGGTATCGCGTCTGCTCGGTGCACCTCCCGGCTATGTCGGCTTCGACCAGGGCGGCCTCCTGACCGACGGCGTCGACCAGCATCCGCATTGCGTTGTGCTGCTCGATGAGATCGAGAAGGCGCATCCTGACATCTATAACATCTTGTTGCAGGTGATGGACCACGGCGCGCTGACGGACCACAACGGCAAGAAGATCGACTTCCGTAACGTCATCCTGATCATGACGACCAACGCGGGCGCATCGGAGATGGCCAAGGCCGCGATTGGCTTCGGCTCGTCCAAGCGGACAGGCGAAGACGAAGAGGCGCTAACCCGCCTGTTCACGCCCGAGTTCCGCAACCGCCTCGACGCGATCATCCCGTTCGCGGCGCTTCCGACGGAAGTCATCTATAAGGTTGTGCAGAAGTTCATCATGCAGCTCGAAGCACAGCTTTCGGAACGGAACGTCACCTTCGACCTGCACGAGGATGCGATCGCATGGCTGGCTGAAAAGGGCTACGACGACAAGATGGGCGCCCGCCCGCTTGCCCGCGTCATCCAGGACGTCATCAAGAAGCCACTCGCAAACGAAATCCTTTTCGGGAAGCTACGGAAAGGTGGCGTGGTCCACGTCACTGTCGGGCCGAAGGAAGACGGAAAGCCGGATATCATTTTGGAAGCGGTGCCGGATAGCGCTCCGATCAAGCCGAAGCCGGAAGCAGAAGTCGTCCATCCGGAGGCCGATGACGAGGATGACGGCGAGCTGAAGACGAAGACCCGCACGAAGAAGACGACGGCCAGGAAGGCAAAGGCAGTAGTCGAACATCAGGCGAAGAGCCCGCCCAAGAAGGGCAGTGCGGTTCCGAGAGTTCCGAAGAAGTAAACTGAGAAAAGGCGGCTGCGACAGCCGCCTTTTTCTTTGTCCCACTGGAGATCGCTTAGACAATTCTTAAATGAACCGGCTTTATATCGGCTCCAGCAAGGAGCCTCACGATGGCGTTTCTGCCGGCTGAACGTTTCATCATTTTGATCATCGCGACGTTGGCGCTGCTTGATGTCGGCCTGTTGTTATTGAAGGGCGTTGGCATCGACGTTGCCGGATATGCGAGCCTCGTCGCTTGCGGGGCGTTCCTGCTTGCACTTGGCCAATTCTATCGCCAGGTCCGCCGCAACGAACGGATTGCCGTGACGGCCACTGCCGCCGGTCTCTTCGTGCTGTTCACGATTGCCGGCTCGGTATTCAACTATCTGCTCCTGCCGCTGCGGTTCCAGTTTATCGATCCCGCTCTTGGCCGGTTTGATGAAGCGCTGGGTTTTCATTGGCCTGCCTTCGTGACGTGGGCTTCCCAATATCCACGCACGGGAATGCTGCTGAGGGTGGTTTATGCATCGTCACTGCCGCAGTTGCTTGCCATTCTGCTGATCCTGGGCTTTAGCGGGCACATGAGGCTGCTTCATCACTTTCTGATGACTGGCGTTGTGGGAGCGCTGTTGGCAATCATTTTCTGGTCCTTCTTGCCGTCGTTTGGCGCCTCCGCGATCTACCAGTTGCCACCCGAGGTGACCGAGGCCGTTCCACTTGCCGTGGGGCCTGACTATAATGCTAAGGTTGTCGAACTGGGACGCAACGGCGTGACCTATTTGACGCCCAGAAATGTTCTCGGTCTGATTGGATTTCCGTCATTCCACACGGTCATGGCAGCCATGTCCGCATGCTTCATGATCCGTCGCGGGGCGCTCGCCGCACCGTTCCTCGTTTTGAATACACTAATGGTGCCCGCCGTCCTGATACAGGGTGGGCACCATTTTATTGACGTGTTCGGAGGTTTGCTGGCCTTCGCCCTTGCGTACATGCTCGCCAATGCCGCACTCCGCCAATTTGAAAAGGTGCAACAGCGTCAGCCCGACGATCGCACGTTGACCGCTGGCAACGCCTGATCAAAGCTCGGCTCTGATCTTCTCTGCGTTCGCAGCAAGCACTGCATTGTTTTCCATCTGGCCCGAATGCGGGCGCAGCGCCATGCCTTCGTAACGCGGAATGACATGGAAGTGCAGGTGAAAAACGGTCTGGCCAGCGGCAGGCTCGTTGAACTGGCAGACGAAGACGCCATCGGCCTCGAAGGCTTCCTTGACCGCTTTGGCGATCTTCTGGACGACGGGAATCGTCTTGGCGAGAGCTGTCGGGTCCGCATCGAGTAGGTTGCGCGACGCCGCCTTGGGAACAACAAGCACGTGACCAGGTGCTTGAGGCATCACGTCCATGAAGGCGACAGTGTCGTTGTCTTCGTAAATGCGGTGCGAGGGGATTTCGCCGCGCAGGATCTTGGCGAAAATGTTGTTGTTGTCGTAGGCGGCGCTGGTCATACAAAATCTCCTCGTTGCTCTTGTGACCGCGTAGCGCGGCAGGGGCGAGAGCGTCAATCCTCCTGCTGGCGCTCGCCCTTTCGAAACGGGCTGTGCTCCGTCAAGATCTCGTTCATGTGCTCGACGTCGTCGCGCTCCCGCTCGAGATAGTCGGCAATCGCCCGGCGCAGACCGGCATGTGCAACATAGTGCGCTGAGTGGGTTGTCACCGGCAGGTAACCTCGTGCCAGCTTGTGTTCACCCTGCGCGCCGGCTTCCACTCGCTTGAGGCCTCTTTCAAGGGCAAAGTCGATCGCCTGATGGTAGCAGACTTCGAAATGCAGGTATGGGTGGTCCTCGATGCAGCCCCAATGGCGGCCGTAGAGCGCATCACCACCGATGAAGTTGATCGCACCGGCAATATAGCGCCCGTCACGCTTTGCCATGATGAGCAGGATGTCGTCGGGCATGCGCTCGCCGATCAGCGAGTAGAACTTGCGCGTCAGGTAGGGTCGGCCCCATTTTCTGCCGCCCGTGTCCATGTAGAACTCGAAGAACTGGTCCCATACCCGTTCAGTCAGATCGCGACCGGTCAGCCAATCGACGCTGATGCCATGTTCGAGGGCGGTGCGGCGTTCCTTGCGAAGCGCCTTGCGCTTGCGCGACGCGAGCGTTTCCAGAAATTCCTCGTGATTGGCGTAACCTTCGTTGACGAAGTGGAACTGCTGATCCGTCCTATGAAGGTAGTCCTCGCCTTCAAAGATGCCGATTTCGTCCTCGGGTACGAACGTAATATGAGCGGAAGAGACGCCAAGCCGGCGCACGACTTCCTTGAGACTCTCGGCTATGGCGTGCTGGATCGGGAGGCGCTGCAAACCTTCGGCGACAAGCAGACGCGGGCCGGTCGCGGGCGTAAAGGGAATGGAGCATTGGAGCTTCGGATAGTAGCGTCCGCCGGCTCGCTCGAAGGCATCGGCCCAGCCGTGGTCGAAAACATATTCGCCCTGGCTATGGTTCTTGAGATAACCGGGCAGGGCGCCGATGAGCTCGCCTTTGTCCGTTTCCAACAGAAGATGGTGGCCCATCCAGCCGGATTGCGCCGTCGCCGATCCCGATTCTTCCAGCGAGGACAGGAAAGCATGCGACACGAACGGATTATAGGCGAGCGCGCCGCCTTTTGGGGAGGTCCCGGAAAGCAGCGACCAGCTCTCCGGGGAAATCGCGGTAAAGGACCGCTCGATGCGGATTGAAAGTTCGTCTGTCATGGAGCGAATGCGAGACCGTTTGGGAGGAGAATAGGGCTCACCGACAGTCTGCGCATGATCTTGTCCAAAAAGCGAGCGTCAAGCCGAAACGCGCGGATCGAATCCCTCGAATGTCATCTGGTCGGCATTCTCGAAGGTGTGCTTTCGCGCCTTTTCATCGCGCACGGTCCAGGTGATGACGACGACACCCTTTTCGCGCTGCGCTGTGATGAAGGGGTTAGGCAGATCGGCAAAGAAATAGGAGATGAAGTCGAGGCCGAGTTCCATGGCCTTTTCGTGGACTTCGAACTCTTGCGGCTTGTTGCCGCCCGCCGTCAGCCCAAGCGGATAGGGGGCATTAAGCGCCTTCAGATCGCGAAGCAGCCAGTGGTCGAAGCTCATCAGGGCAACCTTGCCTTCATAGCCTTCAAGCACTTCGAGAACTGCTTCCGCAAATCCCTCGTCGTCGGCCTCGCGGCCTTTCAGCTCGATAACCAGCGGAACCCGGCCTTTTACCAGATCCAGCAGCTGCCGCAACGTGGGGATCTTGTCGGCCGTTCCGCCGACGGAGATGAGGCCGAGTTCTTGTGACGTCCGCTCGCGCACGTCACCCTTGAGATTGCAGAGGCGTTCCAGATCCTCGTCGTGGAAGACAACAGGTACGCCATCGGACGCATAATGCAGGTCGCATTCGATCGCGAAGCCTGCTTCGACCGCGCGGGAAAAGGCGGAGAGCGTGTTTTCCCACACCGCCTTGTTGAGGTCATGGTAGCCGCGGTGGGCGACGGGCTGTTCCTTGAGCCATGCAGCCGCGGTCATCAGGCAATTTCCACGATTGCGTCGATTTCGACAGCGGCGTTCATCGGCAACGCGGCCATGCCGACGGCGGCGCGCGCATGCTTTCCGGCCTCACCGAGGACGCCTGCGATCAAGTTGGAGGCGCCATTGATGACGAGGTGCTGTTCAACGAAATCGGGCGTCGAGGCCACGAAGCCATTGAGTTTGATGACGCGCTTGATGCGGCTGAGATCGCCGAGAGCAGACTTTGCCTGGGCAAGAATATTGATGGCACAGAGCTCTGCGGCACGCTGGCCGGTTGCGACGTCGACAGCCTTGCCCAAATGACCCGTAATTATTTTGCCGTTCTCGAGCGGTAGCTGCCCGGAGATGTAGAGAAGGTTGCCACTGATGACATAGGGGACGTAGTTTGCGGCCGGTGCGGCAGCTTCAGGCAGGGATATCCCCATTTCTTTCAGGCGCGCAGCGATTTGATCGGACATTTTCCTCTCCGCTTTTGTTGTCAATAGTTCTAAAATTATGCATCAAGGCTTGGAATCTAGATTGTGACATTTTCGAGCCTCGATTTGGCCGAAAGCGTTCTTATAACATTGCAGGCGAGTTCAACAGGAGATTGTCAATGTTCCGATCGAGTCTTGCCGCAGTTCTTCTGGCGAGCGTTTCGACGTCCGCCTTTGCGGCTGCGCCAGCGACCAGCGCCGCGATTGCGACTGGCCTCGTCGCTCATCGGGCGGTCTACGATCTGGAATTGAAGGATGCCTCCGAGCGCTCCGGGATCTCCGGCATGTCCGGCCGAATGGTCTACGAGTTCGAGGGTAACTACTGCACCGGCTTTACCACCAACTTCCGCTTCGTGACGCAGATCGATACGGGCGATGCTGTCCGCGTCAGCGACCAGCAGACGAAGACCTTCGAGAACCTCAAGGATCGCCGATTCACTTTCGACACCAAGTCCTTTACCGATGACCAGCTCGACAAAGAGGTCAACGGTGCTGCGCAGGATCAGGCTGAAGGGGTAAAGGTTGCTCTGACGCAGCCGACCAGCAAGGAACTGCAGCTCGCCGCGAGCCGGTTCCCGACCGAACATATGCTGGACGTGATCGAGAATGCCAAGGCTGGCAAGCGGCTGTTCGAGGCGCGCGTCTTCGACGGCTCGGATGATGGGGACAAGGCGCTGGTAACGACGACCGTCGTCGGCAAACAGGTGGCGCCTGCGACCGATGAGGCCGATGCGGGTAATGCGGGAGCCTTCGCGAAGGCCGCCTTCTGGCCGGTCACGATCTCGTATTTCAATGAGAACACAAAGACGGACGCTTTGCCTGTCTACCGCATGTCGTTCAAGCTCTACGAAAACGGCATTACGCGTGATTTGACGATGGACTATGGCGACTTTGTTCTAAGCGGCCGGCTTGCGAAGCTCGAACTGCTCGACAGCAAATCGGCGGCCTGCAAATAATCGTCGTGGCACGCTCACCGCGACGATTGTCGGTATGTCTAAGCAAACCCTCTCTATGTTAGGAATCCGGAAGGGCGCTGATTTGGGCGTAACAGTACAGTCGGATTGGAGTGAGGAACTTGGCGATACAGCATGGTGTATTGGGTGGTGGACTCGTCGGCATCTCAACCGGACTGGTCGCGCTGACGTTGTTCTCGAGCGCTCCTGCGTTGGCGTCGAATTGCAGCAGCACGCCGGTGGCAGGCATCGATTGGAGTGAGTGCAGCAAGAAGAACCTCATGCTGCAGGGGAGCGATTTTCAGGGCGCGAACCTGGCGGATGCCGATCTCACCCTGACCAATCTGAGCGGCACGAACCTGACCTCCGCGAATCTGGAAAAGGCAACGCTGGTGCGCGCCTGGTTCACGGGGGCGCAGGCAGGCAAGGCGAATTTCTCGAAGATCGAGGCGTTTCGGGCCGGATTCGAGAATGTTTCCGCTGAGGGCGCATCCTTCGCCGGAGCTGAACTGCAGCGCGCCAATTTCAACGGCGCAAAGCTCAGCGGCGCGAATTTCGAGAAGGCCGAGCTCGGTCGCGCAAGTTTTAATAAGGCGGTGCTGACCGGCGCTAGCTTCTCCCTCGCCAATCTTTCGCGTGCCGACCTCAGTGGCGCCACCTTTGACGGGCCGATCGCCCTGGATCGTGCCTTCATGTTTTTGACGCGAATCGAAGGGCTTGATTTGTCCGCCGCAACCGGCCTTGAACAAGAGCAGGTCGATCTCGCCTGTGGCGACGCTAAGACAAAATTGCCGACAGGCCTTTCCGCGCCGGCAAGCTGGCCATGTGCCTCCGATTGACGGAGCGTTGCAGCGTCGCGCCGATACGGCCGGTCTCCCGCGACTTTCTTTGTCGCTTTTTTTGCGGGAAGCCTTGATTTTCCTCGGAAGGGGGGGTAAGGGCACCCGCATTCCACACGTAAGGCATGGGATTGTCCGGGAGAAATCCGGATGGTTCCGCCCGGTGGCATTCCTCGAAGAGGATGCTGTTAGCCTTGCGGAGGTTCAACCGGAAAAGGATAACAAGGCATGGCATTGCCCGATTTTTCTATGCGCCAGCTCCTCGAAGCAGGCGTCCACTTCGGCCACCAGACGCACCGCTGGAACCCGAAGATGAAGCCGTACATTTTCGGCGATCGCAACAACATCCACATCATCGACCTCGCACAGACGGTTCCGATGCTGTCGCGCGCCCTGCAGGTTGTCTCCGACACCGTTGCTCGTGGCGGCCGCGTTCTCTTCGTTGGCACCAAGCGTCAGGCTTCCGAGCTGATCGCTGACTCGGCCAAGCGTTCCGCTCAGTACTACGTCAACTCGCGTTGGCTCGGCGGCATGATGACCAACTGGAAGACGATCTCCAACTCGATCCAGCGCCTGCGCAAGCTCGACGAGATCCTGTCTTCGGAACAGTCCGGCTACAACAAGAAAGAGCGCCTGAACCTCGAGCGCGAGCGCGAAAAGCTCGACAAGGCTCTCGGTGGTATCAAGGACATGGGCGGCACGCCGGACCTGATGTTCATCATCGACACCAACAAGGAAAAGATCGCGATCGACGAAGCCAAGCGCCTCGGCATCCCGGTTGTCGCAATCATCGACTCGAACTGCGACCCGGACCTGATCGACTATCCGATCCCCGGCAACGACGACGCCTCGCGCGCAATCGCCCTTTACTGCGACCTGATCTCGCGCGCTGCCATCGACGGTATCGCCCGTCAGCAGAGCTCGTCGGGTCGTGACCTCGGTGCATCGATCGAAGCTCCGGCTGAGCCGGCGCTCGAAGGCGAAGCCGAAGCCTGATAAAAGAAGCAGGCGGACCCAGCGGTCCGCCATGCTTTCCAGAGATTGGGAAAAGGCCGCTCGCGACTTTATAAAGTTCGGCGGCCTTGACCGTTTCAGGCGAGGGAATTCAGTCTCTCGCCATTTGAGTTTCGTTATGACGCGTCTTTCATCACGCTGTCATACATACAGGTACATTTCGTGCCTCAATCCGGTGCCGCACCGCCTTTAGCGGGCCACCGTTTGAACCGACAAGAGGAAGCTTATGACCGAGATTACGGCTGCACTGGTGAAGGAACTGCGCGAGAAGTCCGGCGCAGGCATGATGGACTGCAAGAAGGCGCTGCTCGAAAACAACGGCGACATCGAAGCATCGATCGACTGGCTCCGCGCCAAGGGTATCTCGAAGGCCGACAAGAAGGCTGGTCGTGCTGCCGCTGAAGGCCTGATCGCCATCGCCGGCGCCGGCCACAAGGCTGTTGTCGTCGAGCTGAACTCGGAAACCGACTTCGTTGCCCGAAACGATGCCTTCCAGGATCTGGTTCGCGGCATCGCCAACGTTGCCCTGTCCACCGACGGCACGGTTGAAGCAATTGCTGCTGCAACCTACCCGGCATCCGGCAAGCCGGTCGCCGACACCATCAAGGACGCGATCGCAACCATCGGCGAAAACATGACGCTCCGTCGCGCTGCCAAGCTCGAAGTCGAGCACGGCGTTGTTGCAACCTACATCCACAACGCTGCCGGCGACGGCATCGGCAAGCTCGGCGTTCTCGTCGCTCTGAAGTCGGAAGGCGACAAGGCCGTCCTGACCTCGATCGGCCGCCAGGTTGCAATGCACATCGCTGCGACGAACCCGCTGGCCATCCGCGCCGAGGAAGTCGACGCTGCCGTTGCCGAGCGTGAGCGGAACGTCTTCATCGAACAGGCCCGCGAATCCGGCAAGCCGGACGCCATCATCGAAAAGATGGTCGAAGGTCGTATGCGCAAGTTCTTCGAGGAAGTTGCTCTTCTCTCGCAGGCTTTCGTGATCAACCCCGACCTGACGGTCGGCGCTGCTGTCAAGGAAGCTGAAAAGGAAGCTGGCGCGAAGATCGAAGTCGTCGGCATGGCACGCCTCCTCCTCGGTGAAGGCGTCGAGAAGGAAGAAAGCGACTTCGCTGCTGAAGTTGCCGCTGTCGCCAAGGGCTGATCGACCTATACATGTGAAAACAGAAGGGCATCGCGTGACAACGCGGTGCCCTTCGTGTATCCGGCACACAGCGGTAATATACGAGGAGCCACGATGTCGTCAGAGCCTGTCTACAAACGCGTTCTACTCAAAGCTTCCGGCGAAGCCCTCATGGGCAGCCAGGGATTTGGAATTGATGTAGCGGTCGCAGACCGCATTGCGGCTGACATAGCCGGAGCGCGGCAGATGGGTGTGGAAGTCGGCGTCGTCGTCGGCGGTGGCAACATCTTCCGTGGCGTCGCGGTTGCCTCCAAGGGCGGCGATCGCGTCACGGGCGACCACATGGGTATGCTCGCGACTGTCATCAACGCGCTGGCGCTGGCAACGTCGCTTCGCAAGCTAAACATCGATACTGTCGTGTTGTCGGCCATTGCGATGCCGGAGATCTGCGAGAGCTTTTCGCAGCGCGCCACGCTCTACCACCTGTCGCTCGGCCGTGTCGTGATCTTCGCAGGCGGTACCGGCAACCCGTTCTTCACGACCGACTCGGCAGCCGCATTGCGCGCAGCCGAAATGGGAGCAGAGGCGATCTTTAAGGGAACGCAGGTCGATGGTATTTATTCGGCTGATCCGAAAAAGGACCCTGAAGCGACCCGCTTTGACCATCTGACCCACAAGGAAGTCCTGGATAAGGGCTTGGCCGTCATGGACGTTGCGGCAGTGGCCCTGGCACGGGAGAATTCCATTCCGATCATCGTCTTCTCGATCCACGAGAAGGGTGGTTTCGCTGAAATCCTCAAGGGCGGTGGCCTCAAGACCGTCGTCTCTGATAACTGATTGAGTGGGCGGCCGATTTGCCGCAGCTTCTACCAAGACGGGAGCAATGAAATGAGTGAAGGCATCGACATCAAGGAACTCAAGCGCCGCATGGATGGCGCAATTTCCGCGTTCAAGCACGATATCGCATCGCTGCGCACCGGCCGCGCCTCGGCCAACATTCTCGATCCGGTGATGGTCGAGGCCTACGGTTCGCGCGTGCCGCTGAACCAGGTTGCCAACATCACCGTGCCGGAGCCGCGCATGCTGTCGGTTTCGGTCTGGGACAAGTCGATGGTCAACGCGACCGATCGCGCCATCCGCGAATCCAACCTCGGCCTCAATCCGATCATCGACGGCCAGAACCTGCGCATTCCGCTGCCGGAGCTCAACGAGGAGCGCCGTAAGTCGCTGGTGAAGGTTGCCCACGACTATGCCGAGAAAAGCAAGGTTGCGATTCGCCATGTGCGCCGCGACGGCATGGACGGCCTTAAGAAAGCCGAAAAGGACGGTGTGATTGGGCAGGACGAAAGCCGGGCGCAATCAGATCGTGTGCAGAAGATGACCGACGAGACGATTTCTGAGGTCGACCGCTTGCTTGGCGACAAGGAAAAGGAAATCATGCAGGTTTAAGGCGCGCTGCGGCTGCGCCTTGCCTGCAAGAACCGGACGGGAAATGTCGGAACGAACATTTTTGACTGTGCCAGAACACGTTGCCATCATCATGGATGGCAACGGCCGATGGGCGAAGCAGCGCGGACTTCCGCGCACGATGGGACATCGCAAAGGAGTCGACGCCGTGCGCGAAGCCGTGCGTGTGGCCGGCGACGTGGGGATCAAATATCTCACGCTTTTTGCTTTCTCGTCGGAAAACTGGCGTCGTCCGGAAACGGAGGTCTCTGATCTCCTTGGATTGCTGAAAGCTTTCATTCGTCGTGACTTGGCGGAACTCCATCGCCAGAACGTGCGCGTGAAAGTCATTGGTGACCGACACAGCCTCAAGAGTGACATCCTCAATCTTCTCGTGGACGCGGAAGAGACCACAAAGGCGAATACCGCGCTGACGCTCGTTATCGCCTTCAACTATGGTTCGCGCGACGAGATCGCTCGTGCCGTGGCAGGCCTTGCACGTGACGTCGAGGCAGGCCGGCTGAGGGCGCAGGACATTTCTCCTTCGCTGATCAACGCCCGGTTGGATACCGCTGGGATCCCGGATCCCGATCTGATCATCCGCACGAGTGGCGAAGAACGTCTCTCCAACTTCCTGCTTTGGCAGGCGGCTTACTCCGAGTTCATTTTCGTTCCCGAGTATTGGCCCGACTTCAGCCGGGAAATTTTCTACTCGGCGCTGGAGACTTTCGCGTCGCGCGACCGTCGCTTTGGCGGACTGGTGGCACAGACGGCTGCGGCAGTGGGCACCTGATGCAGCAGGAGCTGAAGCTACGCATTGTCTCCGGCGTAATTCTCGCCGCCATTGTTCTGCTCGCCACTTGGTACGGCGGAGTGGCCTTCAGCCTGCTATCGGCATTGATCGGGCTGTTGATCTACTATGAGTGGTCGACCATCACGAAGCTCGCCACGGAACAGCCGGTCGCCAACGCCGTTGGTTGGATAGGGCAGGCGGCGATCGCAGTGGCCGTCGTTGCTGGTACCTTGGGCTATTCTCTTCTTCTCCTCGTGCTTTTCTTTCTGATTGCCGTCGGCTTCGTGTTTACGTTGGGCGTGTCGCGCTGGTTTCCCACGGGGGCCGTGTACGCCGGCCTTACAGGAATAGCGCTATCGACCATCCGCGGCGCCGACAGTGTCGGGCTCGTTGCGATGCTCTTCGTATTCGCGGTCGTGTGGTCGACCGACATTCTTGCCTATTTTGTCGGGCGCGCGATTGGCGGCCCGAAGCTGGCGCCGAAGATATCTCCCGGAAAGACATGGTCCGGCGCCATCGGTGGCGCCGTATCCGCGGTGATCGCCGGCAGCCTGGTTGCCTATTTTGCCTTTCCGGAAAGCGTCGTGCTGGTGGCGCCGGTCGCGTTCATACTGTCAGTCTGTAGCCAGAGCGGCGATCTCTTCGAATCCTTCATCAAGCGCCGCTTCGGCGTCAAGGATTCGAGCCATCTGATCCCCGGGCACGGCGGCGTCATGGACCGTGTCGACGGGCTCATTTTCGCCTGCTTTGCGGCGTTCTTGCTAGCTGTGCTTTTTTCGCTGATAAAGGGCGGCGAAATAACGTCGCTCGGTGCAGCCCTGTTCGGCGTATAATGTCTGCAAAGGCTGGCGGAAAGATCAGATGCTTGGCTTGACCGGTATATTGGCGTTCCTGACGGGCTATATCGTGCCCTTCGTCCTCGTCTTGTCGTTGCTCGTCTTCGTGCACGAGATGGGGCACTATCTTGTCGGGCGCTGGAGCGGCATCCGGATATTGGCGTTCTCGATCGGCTTTGGTCCGGAACTCATCGGCTTCACGGACAAGCAGGGAACCCGCTGGAAGCTTTCATTGATACCGCTTGGCGGCTACGTCCGCTTTTTCGGCGACGAGGACGTATCGAGCAAGCCCGATGACGACAAGATCGCCGCGATGTCGGAAGAAGACCGCGCGCGTTCGTTCGCTGGCGCGAAGCTGTGGAAGCGCGCCGCAACCGTAGCTGCCGGCCCGATTGCGAACTTCATCCTTGCGATTGCGATTTTTGCAGTTCTTTTCTCGATCTACGGCCGATCGATCGCCGATCCTGTTGTCGCGGAAGTCAAGCCGGGCAGCGTCGCGGCTGAGGCCGGCATCGCGCCGGGCGATCTGCTGATCGCCATTGATGGCACGAAGGTAGAGACCTTCGATGACGTGCGGCGCTACGTCAGCATTCGGCCCGAGCAGCGGATCATTGTGACGATTGAGCGCAACGGCGAGAAGCTGGATGTGCCCATGGTGCCGGCCCGGACTGACATGACCGATCAGTTCGGCAACAAGATCGAAATCGGTCTTATCGGTATCGTTACGAACCAGGAGGTCGGGCACTTCCGGGTGCAGACCTATTCGCCGCTGGAGGCGGTCAAGGAAGGCGCGATCCAGACCTGGCACATCGTAACCGGGACTTTCAAGTATATCGGCAATCTGGTCTCCGGTTACATGAAGCCCGACCAGCTTGGCGGACCGATCCGCGTCGCACAGGCTTCCGGCCAGATGGCGACGTTGGGCGTTGCAGCTTTGCTGCAGCTTGCTGCTGTCTTGTCGGTTTCTATCGGATTACTGAACTTGATGCCGGTACCGGTACTTGATGGCGGTCATTTGATGTTCTATGCGATTGAAGCGGTTAGGGGAAAACCGTTGGGTTCTTCTGCCCAGGACATTGCGTTCCGCATTGGCTTGGCGATGGTTTTGAGCTTGATGGTTTTTGCCACCTGGAACGATATAAGTGCTTTAATTGGCTGATTGCCGGACGAGGGAAAATTACCGTTTATTTACGATGTTTCAAAGCTGTAGTGGCGAATGCGTCACGCTTTGAAATGAAGTAAACAGAAATTAACTTGCTCCCTTGCTTGTATGTCAAAAGCGGGTAAAACGACACACGTGGCCGGAATCGGGGGACGCCTGAAGCCGGGGACGAGAAAAAAGGTAATGGGTGAAATGAAGGCTGGTTCAAGATTTTTGAACGCAGTATCGGCGGTTGCGCTGTCTGCAGGTATTGTTGCTTCGGGGGCAGGTGCAACGGTTTTCGTCTCGGCAACGACGGCAGAAGCTGCAGTTATTCAGCGTATTGATGTGCGTGGTGCCAGCCGTGTCGGCGCTGAGGCCGTCCGCTCAAACCTTACAATCCAGCCTGGCAAGAGCTTCTCCAATACCGATATCGATGACTCGGTGAAGCAGCTTTACGACACTGGCTATTTCTCTGACGTGAAGATTTCCGTCTCTGGCGGCACGCTGGTTGTTTCCGTCCAGGAAGCGCAGCTCATCAACCAGGTCGTCTTCAACGGCAACCGCAAGATCAAGGACGACAAGCTTGCTGCTGTCGTGAAGACGCATGCGGCCGGACCTTTCAACGACGCGCAGATCCAGTCGGACATTCAAGCGATCAAGGATGCGTACGCCGCGACCGGTCGCAGTGAGGTCCAGGTAACCACGCAGGTCGTGCCCCTCGGCGAGGGACGTGTGAATCTGGCTTTCGTCATCGACGAAGGTGATCGCACCAAGATTGCCGCTATTAATTTCGTGGGCAACAACGCCTACAGCTCGGGCCGTCTCTCTTCGGTCATCAACACGAAGCGCTCCAACTTTCTGTCGTTCCTGACCCGCAAGGACGTCTACAACGAAGATAAGCTGCGCGCCGACGAAGAGGCGCTGCGTCAGTTCTATTACAATCGCGGATATGCCGACTTCCGTATCATTTCGTCGGATGCGGCGTTCGACGAGGCAACGAACAAATACACGCTGACCTTCAACATCGAAGAAGGCCCGCGCTATGATTTTGGTGCCATAACTGTGCAGTCGACCGTTCCCGGCATCGATTCGACGCAGCTGCAGGGGCTGGTTCGCACGCGCGAAGGCCAGGTCTACAGCGCCAAGGAAGTCCAGAAGTCCATGGAGGCGATCTCCGATCAGGTGGCTTCCGCTGGCTATCCATTTGCGCGCGTAACGCCGCGCGGCAATCGCGATCTGGGCAACAACACGATTGGCGTCGAATACCTGGTCGATCAGGGTGAGCGCGCCTACGTCGAGCGTATTGAAATCCGTGGGAACAGCCGTACGCGCGACTTCGTTATCCGTCGCGAGTTCGACATGAGCGAAGGCGACGCGTTCAATCAGCAGATGATCACGCGCGCAAAGCGCCGCCTCGAAGCTCTCGGCTATTTCTCGTCGGTCAACATCTCGACGCAGCCTGGCAGTTCGCCGGATCGCGTCGTCGTCGTTGTTGATGTGCAGGATCAGGCCACCGGCTCGTTCGGTATTGGCGCGGGCTATGCTGCGGGCGGCGATGGTCTGATCCTCGAAGCCTCGGTTGAAGAAAAGAACTTCCTGGGTCGCGGTCAGTACATCAAGGTCAGTGCTGGTGGCGGCCAAGAGGGCTCCAGAACCTACGGCTTGAACTTCACCGAGCCCTACTTCTTGGGCTATCGTCTGGCCGTCGGTTTCGATCTGAACCACAGCGAGACGTCGAGCAACGACAACTACGACTACGAAGAAAACAGTGGTGTGCTGCGTGCGACGGCGCCGATCACGGAAGATCTGGCAACGACGTTCCGTTACAACTATAAGCAGATGAAATACGATCCTTCGGGATCGCTGAGTGATCTGTCTGCGCCTTACCAGCATCTTGTCGAAGACAGCCCGTGGGTAAAGTCGTCCATTTCGCAGACGCTGACCTACAACACGCTTGACGATATGACGCTGCCTCGCGAAGGCATCTATGCGAGCGTGACGCAGGAAATTGCCGGCCTCGGCGGTGACTCGCAGTTCTATAAGATCTACGGCAAGGCACGCTATTATCACCTGCTGGCAGATGATGCTGATATCATCGGTTCGCTTGCGGGTTCGGCAGGTTACGTCGTCGGCTTCGACAAGCATCTGAATGTCTTTGACCAGTTCACGCTGACCAACGGCGATATCAGAGGCTTTGAGAACAAGGGGATTGGCCCGCGCATTGCCGGCTCTAACGACGACCCGCTCGGTGGCACGACCTACTTTACGGTGTCGGCTGAAGCGACCTTCCCGCTTCCGGCATTCCCGCGCGACTTCGGCCTGCGCGGCGCCTTGTTTGCCGATGCTGGCACGCTGTTTGGCAATGACGTCGATCCGCTTGGCGACAGTGTGAACGGTGAGGACGCATCGCTTCGCGCGTCCGTCGGTGTTGGTCTTATGTGGGCATCGCCGTTTGGTACCCTGCGCGTCGACTACGCGATCCCGGTCGTCAAGGAAGACTTTGACAAAACTCAGAACTTCAAGTTTGGCATAAACAACCAATTCTGATATCGGCAGTCCGGAACCGTAAAACCGAATTCCGTTCTGGAGATTTGCCGATGGAGCAAAATGGCTTTTTTCTGCCCCATGATGGCGTGAAACTCTCGGAGTTGGCGCAGTATCTTGGGGCAGAGCTTGCTGACCCCAAAGATGCAGATGTTGTGATCCGCTCCGTTTCGCCCGTAAATCGGGCGAAAGCGGGCGATCTCTGTTACATCATGTCGAAAAAGAGCAAGGACGAGCTCGCGACCTGTGCGGCATCTGCTGTGCTTTGCACTGCCGGACTGCGATCGCTGGTGCCCGAGCATCTGCCTGTGCTGATTTCGAAGAATGCTCATGCGGCCTTTGCAATGGCGGGCGGTTATCTCCATCCGAAGGCACTTCGGCCGGAGGCGCTGCTGTCCGAAGGGGCTGGCGTCTCGGATCGCGCGGTCGTCGATAAGACGGCGCGTCTGGAAGCCAGGGTTTCGGTCGAGCCATTCGCGATCATCGGCGCGCATGCGGAGATCGGCGAGGGCACGCACATCGGAGCCGGCGCCATCGTCGGTCCAAATGTGAAGATCGGCCGCAATTGTACGATCGCGGCTGGCGCGAGCGTGCTGTGCGCACTCGTCGGCAACGGCGTTATCATCCATAACGGCGCGCGCATCGGCCAGGATGGTTTTGGCTATGCTCCGGGTCCGCGCGGAATGATCAAGATCGTTCAGATCGGTCGGGTTATCATCCAGGATCACGTCGAGATCGGCGCCAATACGACGATTGACCGTGGTGCGATGGACGATACGGTCATCGGCGAAGGCACGAAGATCGATAACCAGGTCCAGATCGGCCATAATTGCCGCATTGGGCGCCATTGCGCCATCGTTTCGCAGGTCGGCATTGCCGGCAGCACCGTGCTTGGCGATGGCGTGCAGATCGGCGGGCAGGCTGGACTGAACGGACATATCAAGATCGGTGACGGAGTGCAGATCGCCGCGAAGAGCGGCGTGATCGGAGACATACCCGCCGGCGAACGCTACGGTGGTGTGCCCGCGCGCCCCATCAACGATTTTCTGCGAGAGACCGCAGCGATTTTGGCGCGATCAACGGGCGGCAAGAAAACGGGAGAAAAGAATGACTGAGGAAGCCAAGACTTCGCTCTCTTCGGCAGATATCATTGAGATTATGAAGCTGCTGCCACATCGTTATCCGTTCCTGCTTGTGGACCGGATCATCGATATCGACGGCGACGAATCCGCGATCGGTATCAAGAACGTGACGGCAAACGAACCGCATTTCACCGGTCATTTTCCGGAGTCGCCGATCATGCCGGGTGTGTTGCTCATCGAGGGCATGGCGCAGACGGCCGGCGCGATCTGCGCCAAAAAGCAAGGCGAGACTGGGAATCTGGTCTACTTCATGACGATCGACAACGCGCGCTTCCGCAAGCCAGTCGTTCCCGGCGACCGTGTCGAATATCACGTGAAGAAACAGAAGCAGCGCGGTAATATCTGGAAGTTCCATTGCGATGCCAAGGTTGATGGAGCGCTTGTCGCCGAAGCTGACATCGGCGCGATGATCGTTCGCAAGGATCAGGCATGAGCACCATTGCAGCCAGCGCCAGCATTCACGCGATGGCGGTTGTCGAAGACGGCGCCGTGATCGGCGAGAACGTCAAGATCGGCCCTTTCTGCCACGTTGGGCCGAAGGTCGTGCTGGGTGATAACGTGGAACTGCTTGCGCATTCGGTTGTCTCCGGCAGGACGACGCTAGGTAAGGGATGCCGCGTTTTCCCGATGGCCGTGATCGGCGGCGATCCGCAGAGTGTTCATCATGGCGGCGAAGAGACGACCTTGAGGGTCGGCGATAACTGCACGTTCCGCGAAGGCGTGACGGTCAATACGGGTACCGCCGACTTTGGTGGCCAGACGATTGTCGGCAATAACAACCTCTTCCTGGCGAATTCGCATATCGCCCATGATTGCCGGGTCGGAAACAACGTCATCATGTCCAACAATGTGATGCTCGCCGGCCACGTGACGATCGAGGATCGCGTCATTCTCGGTGGCGGCTGTGCCGTGCATCAGTTCACGCGTGTCGGCCGGCAGGCCTTTGTCGGCGGCCTTTCTGCCGTCAGCTACGACGTCATTCCCTATGGCATGCTGAATGGCAATCCCGGTCTTCTGAGTGGCCTGAACGTCGTTGGCATGACCCGCGCTGGCGTTGATCGGGCGACGATCCATACCGTGCGGCGCGCCTACAAGGCGATCTTCGAGGGCGACGGTTCGATCCGTGACAACGCCGCCGCGATCCGGGACGAATATGCCGATTGCGAGCAGGTCATTCAGATTCTCGACTTCATCGCCGCTGAAAGCGATCGTGCTCTTTCCTCTCCGACCAGGGGACAGAAAGGGTGATGCTTGGCTCTCGCGGGTGACATGGCAAAAGGCCGCTTGGCAATTATCGCGGGCAGCGGTCTTCTACCGTCTCATGTCGCCACCGCGGCGCGAGACGCAGGCGAGAACCCCTTCATTATCGCTCTGAAAGACGAGGCCGACCGGTCCTGGGACGGCTTCGACCACGCGGTCATCGGCGTCGGCGATTTCGCTGCTCTCCATCGGATCTTTGAAAACAACGGCATAGACCGCGTCGTAATGTCAGGCGGCGTACGCCGGCGTCCGGAGTGGCGCGAAGTCAGGCCGACGTTGAAAACGCTCGTGAAACTGCCGTCGACAATTCGCACGCTGCTTGCTGGCGGCGACGATACGGTGTTGCGGATGGTCATTACCTTGATCGAGGAGAATGGACGTCGGGTCGTTGGTGCGCACGAGATCGCACCCGATCTGCTTGCGTCCGTCGGTCCGCTGAGTGCCATTCGCCCAAGCGCGGATGATATAAAGGACATCGCGCGAGCCGCAGAAGCGGCGGATGCGCTCGGTAGGCTGGACGTCGGTCAGGGGGCTGTTGCGGTTGGTGGCCGCATTGTCGCGCTCGAAGGAGTGGAGGGCACGGACAGCATGTTGGATCGCGTCGCTAATCTGCGCTCGGCTGGGCGAATTTCCGCGCGCCGCCGTGGCGTGCTCGTGAAACTCTGCAAGCCGCAGCAGGATATCCGCGCGGACCTGCCATCGATCGGTATTTCGACGATCGAGAACCTACAGAAGGCGGGGCTGGCCGGCGTGGCTGTTGAAGCGGGCCGCTCACTCGTCCTGGAGCGAAACGCTGTCATAAAGGCTGCGGATGAAGCCGGTATCTTCGTGTGTGGATTGGACAGGGGATTGCCATCCTGGGGGCTGGCGTGAGCGAGGCGGCACTGAAAGTTGCTATCGTCGTTGGAGAGGTTTCGGGCGACCTTCTGGGCGCGGACCTGATTGCAGCCCTGAAGCGGCAATTTCCGGGCGACGTGGACCTGAGAGGGGTCGGCGGCGAGGGACTGGAGGCGCAGGGTCTGTGCTCGCTTTTCGATTTCTCCGAGCTGCAGGTCATGGGCATCACGCAGGTGCTTTCGAAGCTGCCTCGGCTGGTTCGGCGGATTGGCGAGACGGCGTCGGCAATCATCGCCGCCAAGCCCGATGTGCTTATTATCGTTGATAGTCCGGACTTCACCCATAGGGTCGCCAAGCGTGTGCGCACGGCGCTGCCCGACCTGCCTGTTGTCAATTATGTTTGCCCGAGCGTTTGGGCGTGGAAGGAATACCGCGCACAGCGCATGCTCGCCTATGTCGACCATGTGCTGGCTGTCTTGCCATTCGAGCCGGAAGTCATGCACAGGCTGGGCGGCCCGCCGACAACCTACGTTGGCCACCGCCTGACTGCTGATCAGAACCTGCTATACGCCCGCGGCCAGCGCGCCCAGACGAAACCGCGAGGCCCGGCTGACCGGAAGACAGTGATGTTGCTGCCCGGTTCGCGCTCGTCCGAGATCACCAAGCTGCTGCCGCACTTTGGCGATGCCGTGCACGAGCTGGTGGCACGTAACGGCGAGATGCGCTTCATTTTGCCGACGATGCCGCGCCGCGAATCCATGATCCGGGATCTCGTGAAGGATTGGACCACCAAGCCGGAGATCGTGACGGGAGCGGAGGCGAAGTGGCGGGCTTTCACGGAAGCGGATGCGGCCATGGCGGCGTCGGGGACCGTTGTGCTCGAGCTGGCGCTGACCGGGGTTCCCTGCATCTCTGCGTACAAGACCGACTGGATCATCAAGCTTATGACCAGCAAGATCAAAACGTGGAGCGCGGCTCTTCCGAACCTGATCGCGGATTACGCTGTTGTGCCCGAATATATCAACGACGTTGTCCGAGGCGGCAGCTTTGCGCGCTGGATGGAGAAGCTCTCGGTAGACACCTTGCCTCGGCAGGCAATGATGGAGGGGTATGACGTCCTCTGGCAGAGGATGCAGACGGAAAAGCCGCCGGGAGAACACGCGGCCGAGATTGTTCTCGACATCCTTCAAAAGAAAAAGCCCGGTCATTTCTGACCGGGCTTTTGCTTTTTGCTGTCGCTGATTAGCGCTTGGAAACCGGCACGTAGTCGCGCTGCGGCTCGCCGATATAGAGCTGGCGCGGGCGGCCGATACGCTGTTCCGGATCTTCGATCATTTCGTTCCACTGGGCAATCCAGCCGACCGTACGGGCGAGAGCAAACAGCACGGTGAACATGGTCGTGGGGAAGCCCAGGGCCTTCAGCGTGATGCCGGAATAGAAGTCGATGTTCGGATAGAGCTTCTTCTCGATGAAGTATTCATCGGTCAGTGCGATGCGTTCGAGTTCCATCGCGACCTCGAGCAGAGGATCGTCCTTGACACCGAGCTCGCCGAGAACCTCATGCGTCGTCTTCTGCATGATCTTGGCGCGCGGATCGTAGTGCTTGTAGACACGATGACCGAAGCCCATCAGACGGAACGGATCGCTCTTGTCCTTGGCGCGCGCGATGTATTCCGGAATGCGGTCGACAGTGCCGATCTCGGTCAACATGTTGAGCGCTGCTTCATTGGCGCCGCCGTGAGCTGGGCCCCAGAGGCATGCAATGCCGGCAGCGATGCAGGCAAACGGGTTTGCACCCGAAGAGCCTGCGAGGCGGACGGTCGAGGTCGACGCGTTCTGCTCGTGGTCGGCGTGCAGGATGAAGATGCGGTCCATCGCGCGCGACAGCACCGGATTGACCACATACTCCTCGCAGGGAACTGCAAAGCACATGCGCAGGAAGTTCGAGGCGTAGTCGAGGTCGTTCTTCGGGTAAACGAAGGGCTGGCCAATGTGGTACTTGTAGGCCATGGCGGCCAGCGTCGGCATCTTGGCGATCATACGCAGGCTTGCGACCATACGCTGATGCGGATCCGTGATGTCGGTGGAGTCATGGTAGAAGGCCGACAGCGCGCCGACACAGCCGCACATGACAGCCATCGGATGCGCATCGCGGCGGAAGCCCGTGAAGAACCGGCTCATCTGCTCATGCACCATCGTATGATGCGTGACGCGATAGTCGAAATCCTTCTTCTGGGCTGCGGTCGGCAGTTCGCCGTAGAGAAGCAGATAGCAGACTTCGAGGAAGTCGCCGTGCTCGGCGAGTTGCTCGATCGGATAGCCGCGATGCAGAAGCACACCGGCGTCGCCGTCGATGTAGGTGATTTTCGATTCACAGGATGCGGTCGAGGTGAAACCAGGATCGTACGTGAAGGAAGCCGTGTTCTTGTACAGGGCGCCGATATCGATGACGTCAGGACCGATCGTGCCGCTCTTGACAGCGAGATCGACTGATTTGTCACCGATTTTCAGTGTTGCGCTTTGTTCCGTCATTCTGATCCTCCAAACTGGCGGTTGGCGCCATAAAAGCGCCATAGGTTAAGCGTCGTCGACGATAGCTATATGATCGCGCGCCTAATGCCAAGTTACCGCGGCGCCATTTTGTGCATCGCAGTATCAACTTTTGGGCACTGCTGCGATGAGCGCCGCGCATAGCAGAAGCTGATGATTATCCTTGGCTTTTCTCACTTCCGATTTTCCTTCAGATTTCAATCGATTATCCTTGCTTAGAAGCCATCGAGCTTGCATTCTGGTTGTAGGGGCGGCTGTTTTTGGGCGCAATGCATGCCGGGGTTGAAGCCATTCAAGGTGAGGGAGGTCGCACCCGGCGCGGATGCGTTTGAGCGCGCGGAAGAACCTTCTTTTCTTGTTCCGCAAGCTACTCCGGAATGCCGCTCATTTTCCGCACTCAATCGTTCTTGCCGTGGCCAACTCGGATTATGACTGCGACGGACTGTTGCTCCGCGTGGCTTCGACACGCCGCAGCAACGGAAATGGAACATGGGCGGTTCTTCCTGTTTTCGCCGGTCTTCCTGGGGGCAGGCGCGGTGCTCTGGTTCGAACTTGAAAGCGACCTGCCGGAGCTACGGATGGTGGCCTGGTTTGCGGCATTCGCCCTTGTCGTGCTGGCGGCAGGGCGAGGACGCCGACTTGTCCGAAATGCCCCATTGGGGGGCTTGCTCTGCGTCGCGGGATGTTCGCGGGCCAGTTCGAAACTTGGAGCGACCGTTATACTGGACACAGCCGTGACGACCACAACTACGGGGCGCGTCGAGCGCCGCGAGGGGGACGGCCGTGGCCGGTGGCGCTACATCCTCGCCGTCTCATCGACGCAGTCACCCGAGATAAGGCGGCCACCTGAGCGGGTTTCCGTCGTCGCGCGGGCAGGCGGAACCAATCGGCATCGGTGCGTGGTTGACGGGTCGCGCGCGGCTGACGCCGCCTGCCGGACCCGCGCCCCCCGAGATCAACGATTTTGCTTTCAGCGCCTATTTCGACGGGATCGGCGCGAACGGATTTGCTCCTGTCTCCGTCCGAGGCGCTGGGACCGAGCTTCCAGATGTCATTTGCAGCGACGCTCGCCCTTGTCGCCGGTTACGCGATCTGGTCGAAGAGAAGCGCGCGCGAACACCCTCTGCTGCAGGTCGCCGCAGTGAAGCCCATCGTTTTTGTCGCTCGCTTCTTTGGGGGCATCTTGCTGACCTCGATGATCGGCGGCTTCTCGACGGCGCTCTTTGCCGTCGAGCACTTCCACCGGCTCAGCGCTTACGGACTACCCGCAAATCTCATGGCCATGCCGGTGATCTCTTTTGTGGTAATGCCAATGGGGATGTTCGCGATGTTGCTGACGCCGTTTGGCCTCGATGTTATTCCCTGGAAAATCGCGGGCTTCGGGCTCGACATCGTGATCGCCATTGCCAAGACGGTCTCGGGCTGGGGTGGCAACGTCGATATGGGACGATTGCCGGGTTGGTACTTTCCTGTGGCGGTCGCGGGCTTCCTCTCGCTTGCCCCTCTGCGAACCAAGCTCCGCTATCTCGGCGCTGCCGTGATCGCGTTGGCGCCATTGTGGCATTGGCGCCGTCCAGACCGCCCCCGCGAAATTGTCATGGCCGAGGACGGCAGCATTTGTCGCGATTGTCAAAGGGCAGGTCCTTGCAATCCAATCGACCCCATCCGCCTGACTTCGTCTTCGATCAATGGCGAAGGGCGCTCGCGGCGGAGTTAAGCCAGCCACCGCAACTATTGGAAGGCGTCGGCCCTGTTCGTCAGCGGAGAAGTAAAGGGGAAGCTCCACGGCTCTCAGCAACGGAATTGCGTAACGCTCGCAACGCGCTACGTCAGGCTGCGACGGGCGCTGGGAACCGCTTCGTCTGCCTGAAAGGCGCCTGGTGCACTGCCCCGCATGCGGCTACATCGTGACAATCGTCGAAAATCTCGCTTATTTCGGCACTGCCTGTGATACAGCTGATATCGTCGTAACGCCCGCTCGCCTGCGGGCGACGGCATGCCGGTCGGGCGCGCTTCTGTTCACCGGCGAAACCCTGCGTCATTCGGGCGCTGCTGAGATAAGGATAGATGACCAGGGTGTACCCGTGGTAACGACGGCCTACACCACACTTGACCGCCCTTGGATGCGGCATCGGGCATACAACTGGCGGAGCGGCACCTTCGACGGTGAGCCGCCTGTCTTCAATGATAACGGCGAATGAGGCCGACGAGCTTGCCCTGAACCTTGACACGGTCAGGCCCGAAAATACGCGTTTCATAAGCCGGGTTCGCGGCCTCAAGCGCAATGGAAGCGCCTTTGCGGCGGAAGCGCTTAAGGGTTGCTTCCTCGTCATCGACAAGTGCGACAACGATGTCGCCGGCATTTGCAGTGCTGGCGTTGCGGATGATCACCGTGTCGCCATCAAAGATGCCGGCTTCGATCATCGAGTCGCCCTTGACCTCAAGCGCATAGTGTTCGCCCGGGCCAAGCATGTCGGCTGGAACAGTGATGTCGTGGGTAATGTTCTGGATTGCCGAAATCGGCACGCCCGCGGCGATCCGTCCCATGACTGGCACGGAGGCGGAATTGCCGTTGTCGGCTTGTGCAGCCGGCTTCGGCGGCGCGACCGGCTGTGGCTTTCCGAGGCTGCCTTCGATGACGCTCGGCGAAAAGCCGCGGCGGGGCTGCAAGCTCGGATTGTAGGCTTCAGGAAGCTTGATGACCTCCAGGGCGCGGGCTCGATTCGGCAGTCGACGAATGAAACCACGTTCTTCCAGAGCAGTAATTAGCCGGTGGATGCCGGACTTCGACGCGAGGTCCAAGGCGTCTTTCATTTCGTCAAAAGACGGGGGGACACCGGACTCCTTCATTCGTTCGTGAATGAAGAGAAGAAGCTCCTGTTGCTTGCGCGTCAGCATCGAAGTTGAACCCCAGAGTCGTGAAACAAAGCCAGAACAGACACTATATGTTCCATATGTGTTCCGCAAGTACCTAAATTTTCGTAAAACTTGCCTGCAACTTGTTCAGTTTTTGCGTTGCTTTTGAGCGAAAGCGCAGAAGGGGGTTGCATTGTTCCCTTGCCCGGCGCACATCTTCGCAAATTCCCGGGAGTTTGCCATGAGCGAAGCACATCCGCTGGACCACATCGTGCTGCCGGTCTCCAATATTGTACTTGCCCGCGAGCGTCTCGGAAAACTCGGATTCACCGTCGCGCCCGATGCCCGGCATCCTTTTGGAACCGAGAACGCCTGCATATTCTTCGCCGACGAAACTTACCTGGAGCCGCTCGCGGTCGCCAGCGCAGAACCGTATGAGGCGTCAGCGAAGAAAGGCAATGTCTTTACCGCGCGTGACCGCGCTTTTCGGTTTCGATGCGGGGATGATGGGTTCTCCGCGGCGGTCTTCGCGACCGCCGATGCCGACCGCGACCATGCCAGATTCCTTGCCGAAAAGATCAACGGTGGCGAGATGCTGCAGTTCGAGCGACCGATGAGACTGCCCGACGGTTCTCAGGCAACCGCCGCGTTCAAGCTCGCGTTCGCGGTCGATCTGCGAGCTCCGGACTTTTTCTTTTTCACATGCCAACGCGTCAATCCGCTGCCGTCTGATCGAAGGACGCTGCAAACCCATGTGAACGGCGTCAAAGGAATCGCGGAGATCATTCTTGGCGCGCGGGACCCAAAGGCTTTTGCACCATTTGTGCGCGCCGCGGCGCACAGCCTCACGGTGACTAACGAGGCCTTTGGCGCGAGTGTTACAACTCCGAACGCCAAAGTGAGCGTTCTCTCTCCAGATGGATTGGATGCCTACTTCGACATTCCCGCACCCTCAAACGATCGCGGCCTGCGTGGCGTCGCCATTGTTTTCACGGTCAGTGATCTCGCCGTGACAGAAGCGCATTTGGCTGCTAACGGGATGACCTACACGCGCAAGAACAATCGAATTCTGGTGAAGGCGGCGCCCGGGCAGGGTGCGCTCTTCGCCTTCGAGGAGAAACGATGAGCCAGACAAATTCCGAAGTCGTGGTTGGCCAAGGCGCCGACCGTGTCACCTTTTCGAATATCGGCAGGCTGTCGCTGATTGCCGGCCCGTGTCAAATGGAGAGCCGTGACCATGCATTCATGGTCGCGGGCGTGCTTAAGGAACTCTGCGACAAGCTTGGTCTTGGTCTCGTTTATAAGTCGTCCTTCGACAAAGCCAACCGGACGTCGCTCTCGGCCCAGCGAGGCATCGGCCTTGAAAAGGCTCTGGAGGTCTTTTCCGATCTTAAGAAGGAATACGGTTTTCCTGTTCTGACTGACATCCATACGGAAGAGCAGTGCGCCGAGGTGGCAACCGTCGTCGACATCCTGCAGATTCCTGCCTTCCTCAGCCGCCAGACGGACCTGCTCGTGGCTGCCGCCAAAACCGGCCGAGCCATCAACGTCAAGAAGGGGCAGTTCCTGGCGCCTTGGGACATGAAGAATGTCCTCAACAAGCTGAACTCGACAGGCAACCCGAATATTCTCCTGTGCGAGCGCGGGGCCTCCTTCGGCTACAACACGCTCGTATCGGACATGCGTTCGCTGCCAATCATGGCGGCGATGGGCGCTCCGGTTGTTTTCGATGCGACGCATTCAGTCCAGCAACCGGGCGGGCAAGGCGGTTCCAGCGGTGGTCAGCGCGAGTTTGTCGAAACTCTCGCGCGCGCTGCCGTTGCAGTCGGCGTCGCAGGTGTATTCGTCGAGACACACGAAGATCCGGACAACGCGCCGTCTGATGGCCCGAACATGGTATACCTCAAGGATATGCCGCGGCTGCTGGAAAAACTCCTCGCCTTCGACGCGATTGCCAAACTGGCTTGAAGGGCGAGCGGAGGATGCTCGCCATCAGCTGGCGAGCGCGATCCTTTGGTTTGAAGAGTATCCCGATGCCGCGGCCCTCGTTGCATTCTCGAGGACGAAGCGGGAGAGCAGGTGATTGAGGTGTGCTGTCTCGTCGCCAAGCTCGCGGCAGGCCGCACTCGTTTCCTCGGCCATCGCTGCGTTCTGTTGCGTGACGCTGTCCATGGTGTTGACCGCGGCGTTGACTTCGACGAGGGCGGTCGTCTGTTCGGAAGAGGAACGCACGATCGCCTCTATCAGCGCCGTCACCTTCAGGACCTGCTGATCGATATGGTTTAGGGCTTCGCCGGTGCGGTTGACCAAGGCAACGCCGGTCGAAACCTGACCGGAAGAGGTCTCGATCAACTGTTTGATTTCCTTCGCCAGATTGGCAGAGCGGCCCGCCAGATCGCGCACCTCCTGTGCCACGACGGCAAAGCCCTTGCCGGCCTCACCTGCACGGGCGGCTTCCACCCCGGCATTGAGCGCAAGCAGGTTGGTCTGGAAGGCGATTTCATCGATGACATTGATGATCGCGCCAATCTGCGCGGACGACGTTTCGATCTTCTCCATCGCAGCCACCGCCTCGTGTACGACGGTTGCCGAATAGCTGGCGCTTTCCTTGGTCGCCGTCATCATCGCATTCGCTTCATTCGCGCGTTCCGACGAGTTCTTGACGGTCACGGTGATTTGGTCGAGCGCGGAAGCGGCCTGTTCGAGCGAGGCTGCTTGATGTTCCGTTCGCCGCGCCAGATCTTCAGTGCTTGATGAAATTTCGCCGGAGCCGATCTTTACCGCATTCGTCGCGATTGCAATGTCCTTCATCGCGCCGGAAAGCGTGCGGACGCTCGAGTTGAACTGTTCGCGAAGCTTCTCGTAGGCTGACTCGAAGGGCTCGCTGAGCTGTACGGTGAGATCGCCACCGGAGAGGCGTTCCAAGCCACGGCCGAGGTCCACGATCACGCGCTCGCGCGCGGCCTCCTCGTCTGCCTTGACGGCGGCATGCGCCGCATCGCGCAGCGTTTGAGCTTGGCGCTCGGCGTCCTGGCGCTGGCGGATGTTGTTTCGCTCTTGAGCAGATTCGCGGAAGACGGTGACGGCGCGTGCCATCTCGCCGATCTCGTCGGCGCGGCCGCTGAAGGGTACATCCTTCGAATAGTCACCGCCGGCAAGGACCGTCATGTAATCACGCATCGCCGACAGCGGCACGATGGCGCGCCGGCGGAAGACATAAAGGCCGCCAAGAAGCAGGCAAAGCGAGACGGCAGCAGATGCAAACGTGATCGTCGAGAGGAGGTGTGTCTGCTCGGCAGCGTCCTTTTCGGCCTGGGCCGAGAAGGCGTTCGCCATATCGACCAGTTCGTTGACTGCCTTTTCGTGGACATGGAAATTAGTCGCGAGTTTCTCGAAAGCAGTCCGGATAACGGCGGTGTCGTTGTTGAGAATGGCAGGGGCAAGTTCGTCCTGCATCACCTTCCAGAACAAATCGCCTTTGACGAGGACATCGTTCAGCAGTTTTTCCTTGAGGTCGGCGCTGAGCGCCGTCGCCTGCCAATATTTACGGCGGTCCTCATAAGCGGGAATCAGGACACTTTGGATGCGGTCGATGTTCTTCCGAGCAACCTCCGGGCGCTGTACCGCTTCGAGCGCGAGCATGTAGGACTCAACGACGTAGAGGGGCGGCGGCAAAATATCGGCTACGAGATCCTTCCCATAGACGATCTGCTTGTACATCTCGCCGTTCACGCGCAACTTGTTGAAGGCATAATTCTGTATGCCGATTGAAGCGACAAGCCCCGCGGTGACGACTGCCGCGAAGATGGCAAGGCTACGTGCAATGTTGAGTTTCATCCTATGCCCCGTGAATTTTAATGGCGAAAAATGTCGTTGCTAAAACCTATTCTTGGAATTTCCGAGCGAACCGTAACGGCGACGGTCTGGTTACATTGGTAGGCGGGGTTGGACCGCATGAGGAGGCGCATCATGCAATACTGTCCGTCGAAGAGCGGGCAGTATTTCCTCATCAAGCGTTAACTATAGGTTTGATTGGTTACTGACCGATAAATTTCAACCAACTTGAGAGTAATAATCTCTGTTTTCAAAACTTGAGGTTTTGAAATACTGGAAACATTTCGTTCCTCACGGATTGGCGGAACGGCGCGCCGCTTCAAAAGCTTGACATATTCGCGCTATAGGGCCGTGACATGCCGTGTGTCGTCAGTGCGGCATTGTAATTTGCGTACCTTCGATTAAACAGGCTTCGAACGTTATCACCCACCGAGCAGGAAGAACCGATGACTGCAATTACCGACATTATCGCCCGCGAGATTCTCGACAGCCGTGGCAATCCGACCGTCGAAGTCGATGTCTATCTCGAAGACGGCAGCATGGGCCGTGCGGCGGTGCCGTCGGGCGCTTCGACCGGTGCTCACGAGGCCGTCGAAGTGCGCGATGGCGGCAAGCGCTATCTCGGCAAGGGCGTTGAGAAGGCCGTCGAGGCCGCCAACACCGAAATCTTCGACGCGATCGGCGGTATCGATGCCGAAAATCAGATCCAGATCGACAACATCATGATCGAATTGGATGGCACGCCGAATAAGTCGCGTCTCGGTGCCAACGCCATCCTCGGCGTTTCGCTCGCCGTGGCCAAGGCCGCTGCGCAGGCCGCCGGTCTGCCGCTCTACCGTTACGTTGGTGGCGCCAGCGCTCACCTGCTGCCGGTTCCGATGATGAACATCATCAACGGCGGCGCGCATGCCGACAATCCGATCGACTTCCAGGAATTCATGATCATGCCTGTTGGCGCCGATTCCATTCGCGAAGCTGTTCGCATGGGCTCGGAAGTATTCCACGTCCTCAAGAAGGAATTGTCGGCCCAGGGTCACAACACCAACGTCGGTGACGAAGGCGGCTTCGCGCCGGGCCTGAAGAGTGCGCCTGAGGCCCTCGACTTCATTATGAAGTCGATCGAGAAAGCCGGCTACAAGCCGGGCGACGACATCAGCCTTGGTCTTGACTGCGCTTCGACAGAATTCTTCAAGGATGGCAAGTATGTCCTCGAGGGCGAGGGCCGGACGCTGGAGCCGGGCGCCATGGCCGAATACCTTGCTCAGCTTGCAGCCAAGTATCCGATCATCTCGATCGAAGATGGCATGGCTGAGGATGACTGGGACGGCTGGAAGGCTCTGACCGATCTCGCTGGCAAGAAGGTTCAGCTGGTCGGCGACGACCTCTTCGTCACCAACTCGGCTCGCCTGCGCGACGGTATTCGCATGGGTGTCGCAAATTCGATCCTCATCAAGGTCAACCAGATCGGCTCGCTGACGGAAACGCTCGATGCCGTCAACACCGCGCACAAGGCTGCCTACACAGCCGTCATGTCGCACCGTTCCGGCGAAACCGAAGATTCGACGATTGCCGATCTGGCGGTCGCCACCAACTGTGGTCAGATCAAGACGGGCTCGCTGTCGCGCTCCGATCGTCTGGCCAAGTACAACCAGCTGATCCGCATCGAAGAGGGCCTCGGCCCGCAGGCTCGCTACGCTGGCCGCTCGATCATCCGCGGCTAATCGCGTCTGATTTCAGCAAGTTAGACCCGCGCCTTCGAAAGGCGCGGGTTTTTTCTTGCCTGATTTTTCATAGTCAACGGACAGTTAATCTCTGCCCGGTAGTCTCGCACGTATCGAGGTAATGCGTTCGAGCGTGTGTTTATGTGGACAAAGCATCACAAGAAGAAAAAGATCGGTCGTTTCGTGGTTCCGGCCATGACGGTCGCCTTTCTTTCCTACTTCGGCTATCATTGCATCCATGGGGACTACGGTCTGCGGGCAACCGAAGGGTTTGAGCGCCAACGGATCGCGCGCGAAAGGGAGCTGGCGGTTCTGAAAAGCAAGCGCGAGCATCTTGAAAAGCAGGTCGCGCTGCTGAGCGACGGTTCTATGGACAAGGATATGCTGGACGAAAAAGCGCGTCTTCAGCTTAATGTTTCTCGTGCCGACGAGATCGTCATATTCAACCATTATTCCAATTAACCCAAATCCAGTTAATCGAATTAAATCGTTATTTATCAGTGGCTTGCTGGTGAATACGAGCCATGCATTTATGGCATTGCTGTGGCGAAATTTCTTCCCTATGGTACGCGCCACCAGAGAACCGACAAACCCATAGGGAGGGTTGAATGGCGCCGCGAAAAAACGCGACCGTTTCCAGCCGTAAAACTAGCGCAAAGCCGGCAAACAAGGCATCCAATGGTGGTCCTGTTGCCGATTTCACGCGTGACGAAGAGCTCAGCGCCTATCGCGAGATGCTGCTGATCCGCCGCTTCGAGGAGAAGGCCGGCCAGCTTTACGGCATGGGCTTCATTGGCGGTTTCTGTCACCTCTACATCGGTCAGGAAGCTGTCGTTGTCGGTATGCAGATGGCCCAGAAGGAAGGCGATCAGGTTATCACTGCCTATCGCGACCACGGCCATATGCTGGCGACCGGCATGAGCGCGCGTGGCGTCATGGCCGAACTGACCGGCCGCCGCAGCGGTTATTCGCGCGGCAAAGGCGGCTCGATGCACATGTTCTCCAAGGAGAAGCATTTCTACGGCGGCCACGGCATCGTCGGCGCTCAGGTTTCGCTCGGAACGGGCCTTGCCTTCGCGAACAAGTATCGTGGTAATGACAGCGTCTCCGTCGCCTACTTCGGTGATGGCGCTGCGAACCAGGGCCAGGTCTACGAGAGCTTCAACATGGCCGCTCTCTGGAAGCTTCCGATCATCTACATCGTCGAAAACAACCGTTACGCCATGGGTACTTCGACCGCCCGCGCAACCGCGCAGTCGAACTATTCGCTCCGCGGTTCCGGCTTCGGCATCCCCGGCATTCAGGTCGACGGCATGGATGTCCGCGCCGTCAAGGCTGCTGCCGACGAAGCGCTTGAGCATTGCCGCTCCGGCAAGGGTCCGATCATCCTCGAGATGCTGACCTACCGTTACCGCGGTCACTCTATGTCCGACCCTGCGAAGTACCGCACGAAGGAAGAAGTGCAGAAGATGCGCTCGGAGCAGGATCCGATCGAGCAGGTGCGCGCGCGCCTGCTCGAAAAAGGCTGGGCCTCTGAAGACGATCTCAAGGCGATCGACAAGGACGTCCGCGATATCGTTGCAGACAGCGCCGACTTTGCCCAGGCCGATCCGGAGCCGGATGCGTCCGAGCTCTACACTGACATTCTGCTCTAATCGGGGAGGGACGACCCATGCCAATCGATATTCTCATGCCCGCCCTCTCTCCGACGATGGAAGAAGGCACGCTTTCCAAGTGGCTCAAGCAGGAAGGCGACACCGTCAAGTCTGGTGACGTGATTGCCGAAATCGAAACCGACAAGGCAACGATGGAAGTCGAAGCTGTCGATGAAGGCGTCATCGGCAAGCTGCTGGTCCCGGCCGGCACCGAAAACGTAAAGGTCAATGCCAAGATCGCGGTCCTGCTGCAGGACGGCGAATCGGCGTCCGATATCTCGACCGCACCTGCCGCGCAGCCCGCGCCTGCCGCCGCTCCGCAGGCTGAAGAGAAGCCTGCCGCTGCTCCGGTTCCTGCTGAGCCAAAGGCAGCTGTGCCGAACGATCCGGAAATTCCGGCCGGCACCGAAATGGTTTCCATGACCGTTCGCGAAGCACTTCGCGACGCCATGGCCGAAGAAATGCGCGCCGACGACGGCGTCTTCGTCATGGGCGAAGAAGTTGCCGAGTACCAGGGCGCCTACAAGGTGACCCAGGGGCTTCTGCAGGAATTCGGCGCCCGCCGCGTCATCGACACGCCGATCACCGAACACGGCTTTGCCGGCGTCGGCGTCGGCGCTGCCATGTCTGGTCTGAAGCCGATCGTCGAATTCATGACTTTCAACTTCGCGATGCAGGCGATCGACCAGATCATCAACTCCGCCGCCAAGACGCTTTACATGTCTGGCGGTCAGATGGGCGCTCCGATCGTGTTCCGCGGCCCGAACGGTGCTGCTGCCCGCGTCGGCGCTCAACATAGCCAGGATTACTCGGCCTGGTATAGCCAGATCCCGGGCCTCAAGGTCGTCATGCCCTACACGGCATCCGACGCCAAGGGTCTGCTCAAGGCCGCCATCCGCGATCCGAACCCGGTCGTCTTCCTTGAAAACGAAATCCTCTACGGTCAGCACTTCGATGTGCCGAAGCTCGATAACTTCGTTCTCCCGATCGGCAAGGCTCGCATCCACCGTCCGGGCAAGGACGTGACGATCGTCTCCTTCGGTATCGGCATGACCTATGCCACCAAGGCTGTCGCGGAACTCGAAAAGATCGGCATCGACGCCGAACTGATCGACCTGCGTACGCTGCGTCCGATGGATCTTCCGACCGTGATCGAATCGGTCAAGAAGACGGGTCGCCTGGTCACCGTCGAAGAAGGTTATCCGCAGAACTCCGTCGGTACCGAAATCGCCACCCGCGTCATGCAACAGGCCTTCGATTATCTCGATGCGCCGGTTCTCACGATCGCCGGCAAGGACGTTCCGATGCCTTACGCCGCAAACCTCGAAAAGCTCGCGCTTCCGAGCGTTGCCGAAGTCGTCGATGCCGTGAAGGCTGTTTGCTACAAGTAACAAGGGGAGGGTATTTCGATGCCTATCAACATCACGATGCCTGCCCTCTCTCCGACGATGGAAGAAGGCAATTTGGCCAAGTGGCTCGTCAAGGAAGGCGACACCGTCAAGTCGGGCGACATCATTGCGGAAATCGAGACCGATAAGGCAACGATGGAAGTCGAAGCCGTCGATGAGGGTACGGTCGCCAAGATCGTCGTTCCTGCTGGCACTGAAGGCGTAAAAGTCAATGCCTTGATCGCCGTGCTTGCCGCCGATGGTGAGGATGTAGCTGCCGCTGCCAGCGGTGCAGGCTCCGCCGCACCGGCGCCGAAGGCTGCGGAAGCCCCGAAAGGGGAAGCTGCGCCCGCACCGACCGCACAGGCCCCGGCTGCTGCCGCACCGGCTCCCGCCGCGGCGCCTGCCGCTGCTTCGGCTGGTGGCAATCGCACGTTCTCCTCGCCGCTCGCACGCCGTCTGGCGAAGGAAGCCGGTATCGATCTGTCCGCCATTGCTGGCTCCGGCCCGCATGGCCGCGTCGTCAAGAGTGACGTCGAAGCCGCCGTCGCAGTCGGTGGCGCCAAGGCGGCTCCCGCTGCCGCAGTCGCGCCACAGGCCGCAGCGCAAGCTCCGGTCGCGCCGAAGCCTGCTTCGGACGATGCCGTTCTAAAGCTCTTCGAGCCGGGCTCCTACGAGCTCGTGCCGCATGACGGCATGCGCAAGGTCATCGCCAAGCGCCTCGTCGAGTCCAAGCAGACTGTGCCGCACTTCTACGTCAGCGTGGATTGCGAGCTCGATGCGCTGCTGGCGCTGCGCGCCCAGCTCAATGACGCGGCACCCCGCAAGGACGGCGCGCCGGCCTACAAACTCTCCGTCAATGACATGGTCATCAAGGCCATGGCGCTGGCGCTGCGGGATGTTCCGGATGCAAACGTGTCGTGGACCGAAAGCAACATGGTCAAGCACAAGCACGCCGACGTCGGCGTTGCCGTCTCGATCCCTGGCGGTCTGATCACCCCGATCATCCGCAAGGCGGAGGAGAAGACCCTGTCGGTCATCTCCAACGAGATGCGCGATCTCGGTAAGCGGGCCAAGGATCGCAAGCTGAAGCCCGAGGAATACCAGGGCGGCACCTCGTCGGTCTCCAACATGGGCATGATGGGTGTGAAGAACTTCGCAGCCGTCATCAACCCGCCGCATGCAACGATCCTCGCGGTCGGCGCAGGCGAGCAGCGCCCGGTTGTCAAGAACGGCCAGCTGGCCGTCGCGACCGTGATGACCGTCACGCTTTCGACCGACCATCGCTGCGTCGACGGCGCGCTTGGCGCCGAGCTGCTGCAGGCGTTCAAGGGCTACATCGAAAATCCGATGGGTATGCTCGTCTGAGACCGGAGCGGAGGCGGAAATGACGAAGACCGTTCTTTGCTATGGTGACTCGCTGACCTGGGGCTATGACGCCGACACGATCGGGCGTCATGCCTACAAGGATCGTTGGCCAAGCACGCTTCAGGCGGCGCTCGGCAACGAGGTGCGGATCATCGCTGAAGGATTGAACGGGCGGACCACCGCCTTCGACGACCATCTCGCCGACTGCGACCGGAACGGTGCACGCATCCTGCCAACGATCCTGCAGAGCCATGCGCCGCTTGATCTCGTCATTCTGTTGCTTGGCACCAACGACATGAAGCCTGTCGTGGCAGGGTCGGCCTTTGCCGCCTGCCAGGGCATCGCCCGGCTGGTGCGGTTGATCCGCAACCATGCCTGGCCTTTCGAATTCGACGGGCCGGACATTTTGATCGTCGCGCCGCCGAAGATTCGCGAGACGGCGAACGTGCCGTTTGCGGCATCTTTCGTCGGCGGCATCGAGGAGTCTGCGAAGCTTCCGACCCTCTATCGCGATCTCGCGGACGAACTTGGCTGCGGCTTCTTTGACGGCAATTCGGTAGCGAAGACGACACCGGTTGATGGCATTCACCTCGATGCGGAGAATACCCGCGCTCTCGGGCGCGGCATGGAATCGACTGTGCGGATGATGCTGGGGCTTTGAGCATGGGATCCTTCGTTTCGCTTCGTTCCCCGACGCGGGAGGATGCGACGGAGCTGGCTTTACTCACGGATATCGCGTCGCATGGTTTCGCTTCCTGGCTGTGGCTCTCGGAGCTCGGAAACGGCAGCGGCGATACGCCGATGGAGCGAGGACGGCAGAAGCTGCGCGGTGACCAGGGGCAGGGCAACTGGAACGATGCGGTTATTGCCGAAGCCTACGGCGAGATCGCGGGCGCTGCGATTGGCTACGGTCTTGGTGAAGGCATACGGAATATCGAGGCGGATCGGCCGGCGCTGAAGCCGGTCATCGATCTGCAGAAAATGGTGGTGGGAAGCTGGTTTATCGGAACGCTCGGTGTCTACAGCCATCTGCGTGGCATCGGGATCGGTCAACGGCTTCTTAAGGATCAGATTGAGCGGGCGGGGAACGCGGCGGTCAGTCTGATTACAGCAGGTTACAACGAAGCGGCGCTGTCGCTTTACAAGAAGAATGGATTTTCGGAGTCGGCGCGCGCGGATGCCGTGGCCTTCTTCGAAAACGGCAGGAAACACGAGTGGGTGCTTCTTACCCGCGACGCCCGATAGCAAAGGCAGGAAAACATGGCTGAGAACTACGACGTCATCATCATTGGCTCCGGCCCCGGAGGCTATGTCGCCGCCGTGCGCGCCAGCCAGCTGGGCCTCAAGACCGCGATCGTCGAGCGCGAGCATCTGGGTGGCATCTGCCTGAACTGGGGCTGCATCCCCACCAAGGCTCTGCTTCGCTCTGCCGAAATTCTCGACCACGCCAATCACGCCAAGGACTACGGCCTCGTGCTCGAGGGCAAGATGAGCGCAGACGTGAAGGCCGTGGTTGCCCGTTCGCGCGGTGTTTCCGCCCGCCTCAACGGCGGTGTTGGCTTCCTGATGAAAAAGAACAAGGTCGACGTGATCTGGGGTGAAGCCAAGATTACCAAGCCGGGCGAAATCGTCGTCGGCAAGTCGTCAAAGCCAGTGGTCGAGCCGCAGCATCCTGTGCCGAAGGGCGTCAAAGGCGAGGGCACCTACACCGCCAAGCATATCATCGTTGCAACGGGTGCGCGCCCGCGCGCCCTGCCGGGCATCGAGCCAGATGGCAAGCTGATCTGGACCTATTTCGAGGCCCTGAAGCCGGATGTGCTGCCGAAGTCCCTGATCGTCATGGGCTCGGGCGCGATCGGCATCGAGTTCGCAAGCTTCTACCGTTCCATGGGCGTCGACGTCACTGTCGTCGAAGTCATGCCCACCATCATGCCGGTCGAGGATGCCGAAGTCACTGCGATCGCGCGCAAGCAGCTGGAAAAGCGTGGCTTGAAGATCTTCACCAGCGCCAAGGTCGCCAAGGTCGAAAAGTCCGCCAACAGCATCACCGCGCATGTCGAGACGTCCGATAGCAAGGTCCAGCAGATCACGGCCGACCGGATGATCTCGGCTGTCGGCGTCCAGGGCAACATCGAAAACCTCGGCCTCGAGGCTGTCGGCGTCAAGACGGATCGCGGCTGCGTCGTCATCGACGGCTACGGCAAGACCAATGTCGCTGGCATCTATGCCATTGGCGACGTCGCCGGCCCGCCGATGCTCGCCCACAAGGCCGAGCACGAGGGCGTCGTCTGCATCGAGAAGATCGCCGGCCTGCCGAACGTTCATCCGACCGACAAGGGCAAGGTCCCGGGCTGCACCTACTGCAACCCGCAGGTCGCTTCCGTCGGTCTGACCGAGGCGAAGGCCAAGGAACTGGGCCGCGACATCCGCGTCGGCCGCTTCTCCTTTGCCGCAAACGGCAAGGCGATTGCGCTCGGCGAAGATCAGGGCCTCTGCAAGGTGATTTTCGACAAGAAGACCGGCGAATTGCTCGGCGCCCACATGGTCGGTGCCGAAGTCACCGAACTCATCCAGGGCTTCGTTGTCGCCATGAACCTCGAGACCACGGAAGAAGAGCTGATGCACACCATCTTCCCGCATCCGACGGTTTCCGAAACCATGAAGGAAGCAGTGCTCGATGCCTACGGTCGGGTGCTGAACGCTTGATAGTTTCCTTTCCCGCTCTCTATTTCGGGGCTGGAAAGAATGGAGGAAAATCATCATGTCTATGGGTACGCAGGCACTGCTTATCTTTCTCCTGATCGGCCTGGTGGCGGGGTTCCTCGCAAGCCTGGTTGTCGGGGGAGGTGGCTTGATACGGTGCCTGCTGAGCGGCATCATCGGCGCGTTCGTCGGAGGCTTTCTCTTCAACGCGCTCGGAATATCGCTTGGTATCGACAATGCGCTTGTGGTGCAGATCATTCACGCAACGGTCGGAGCCATCATCGTGGTTCTGATCGCAAGGGCGATAGCATAGCGTGTCCTGAAGAACGCAAAGCGGTTTTCGGATAGGACGCAGGCTGAACATGAGACTTTAAGGTGCGAGGGCAGGATGGAAGGTATAGGCTGGATCGCGGCGATCATCATCGGCGGTTTTGCGGGTTGGCTCGCAGGCAAGCTGATGGAGGCCCGTTACGGTATATTGCTGAACATCGTGCTCGGCATCGTCGGCTCCGTCGTTTCAACCGCGATTCTCGCGCAATTTCATATAGAGGTGGCCGGCGGCAGGCTCGGCTACTTCATTACGGGTTTTCTTGGTGCCTGCTTGCTGATATTCGTCGCGCGGCTCGTCCGCCGATAGATAGGGCTTTTGCCGCATGGAGCGGCGGAGATTTGAACTGCCATGGTAACCATTCTCGATACGATCAATCCTGACACCAAGCGTGTGCGGCATCCGGAAAAGGCGCATCGCCCGGATACGGAAGTCATGCGCAAGCCGGATTGGATCCGCGTCAAGGCGCCGACCTCCAAAGGATACGCGGAGACGCGCTCGATCGTGAAGGAGCACAAGCTCGTCACCGTCTGCGAGGAAGCCGGCTGCCCCAATATCGGCGAGTGCTGGGACAAGAAGCACGCGACCTTCATGATAATGGGCGAGATCTGTACCCGCGCCTGCGCCTTCTGCAATGTTGCGACCGGCAAGCCGAACGCGCTCGACATGGCAGAGCCCGAGAACGTCGCCAAGGCCGTCAAGCAGATGGGCCTCAGCCACGTAGTCATTACATCAGTCGACCGTGACGATCTGGAAGACGGTGGTGCCGAACATTTCGAGAAGGTGATCTGGGCGATCCGCGCAGCATCGCCGACGACCACCATCGAGATCCTGACGCCTGACTTCCTGAAGAAGCCGGGTGCCCTGGAGCGCGTCGTTGCCGCCAAGCCCGACGTCTTCAATCACAACATGGAGACGGTCGCCGGCAACTACCTGACGGTTCGCCCCGGCGCTCGCTATTTCCACTCCATCCGCCTGCTGCAGCGCGTGAAGGAACTGGACCCTACCATGTTCACCAAATCGGGCATCATGGTCGGCCTCGGCGAAGAGCGAAACGAAGTGTTGCAGCTGATGGACGACCTTAGGACCGCCGACGTCGACTTCCTGACGATCGGCCAATACCTGCAGCCGACCCGCAAGCACCACAAGGTGATGAGCTTCGTCACTCCCGATGAGTTCAAGTCGTACGAAACGGTTGCCTACACCAAGGGCTTCCTGATGGTGGCTTCGAGCCCGCTGACCCGCTCGTCGCATCATGCAGGTGACGATTTCGCGCGCCTCAAGGCCGCACGCGAGAAAAAGCTGCTGATCGCAGCGGAATAATCAACGAGCGTTTGCAATTTTCGAAAGCCGCGCCGAATTTTCCGCGGCTTTTTGTTTGCGGAGGCGACGAGGATGCCCGCCTATATCGACGATACACGGGAAGCCGCCGGACTGCTGCGGCAATCCGAGCGCATTATGGTCATCGGCTGCTCGGGCGGCGGCAAGAGCACCTTGTCGCGAAAGTTCAGCAGCCGGCTCGATCTTCCCTATTTCTCCATGGACAAAGAGTTCTTCTGGCTGCCGGGCTGGGTCAAGCGCTCGAAAGATGAAGAACGCCGCCTGATCACCGAGGTTGTCGCCGGCGAACGTTGGCTCATGGACGGAACCGGCCCGTCGACCTTCGATATTCGTGTGCCACGCGCGCAACTGGTCATCTGGGTACGCATGCCGCGCTGGCTTTGCCTGTGGGGCATCTGCAAACGCGCTTTGTTCCATTTCGGCAGGACGCGGCCGGACATGGCACCCGGATGCCTGGAGCGCCTGCCGGACCGGGAGTTCCTCAGCTACATATGGACGTTCGAGAAGCGATTCACGCCTCTGGTAATTGCCGGACTCGACAGGCACGGACCTGATGTCCCGGTTTTTCAGCTGAAAAGCCGGCGAGAGGTGGACCACCTTCTTGATCTTCTCGGCGCTCCCACTTAACTGCCGATCATGCCCCAGTTCGAAACGCATCACTCCGTCCCGCATTCCGCCGACCAGATGTTCGACCTCGTTGCCGACGTCGAGCACTATCCGCAGTTCCTGCCACTCTGCGAGGCGCTGAGCGTTCGCAGCCGGAAGGAGCGTGACGGCAAGGTTCTGCTGATCGCCGATATGACCGTCGGTTACAAGGCGATCCGCGAAACCTTCACGACACAGGTTCTATTGAACAGGGCTGAACGCCTCATCGAGGTCAAGTATATCGACGGGCCGTTTCGCTATCTCGACAATCGCTGGCGCTTCGAAGAAACGGCAACGGGTAGCAACGTCCACTTCTTCATCGACTACGAGTTCAAGAGCCGCATCCTGGGGGCTGTCATGGGCTCGATGTTTGACCGTGCCTTCCGCATGTTCTCCGAAGCCTTTGAAACTCGGGCGACGAAGATTTATGACTGAGCCAGTTGCTGGATCATGCCAAGGGCGGTCCTGACAGTTGCAAGGCGCACCTCATCGCGACCGATATCGCCGTAGAGCATCTTCCGATGAACGAGGCTCCCCCTGCGCGACTTGGCGGCGAGGTGGACGAGACCGACCGGCTTCTCGGCCGACCCGCCTCCGGGGCCGGCAATGCCCGTCACGGCAACAGCGATGACCGCTTGAGAGCGGAAGAGGGCGCCATGCACCATCTGCCGTGCCGTCTCTTCCGAGACAGCGCCGAAGCGGATCAGCGTCTCTTCCTGCACGCCAAGCATCTCCATCTTGGCGGCATTGGTATAGGTGACGAAACCTCTGTCCACGACCGCGGACGATCCTGAAATCTCCGTAAGCGCGCTTGCTATCAATCCGCCGGTGCAGGATTCTGCCGTCGAGATCATCAGCCCGGCAGCCGTGAAGTCGCGAACGATGGCTTCGGCTTGCGCGACGATATCGGCCGGGAAGATGCTCATCTCAGCTTTCCCGGTAGACGACGGTTGCAGTGGCGATTGCGGCTATGCCCTCGCGGCGACCAACAAAGCCGATCTTCTCGTTCGTCGTCGCTTTGACCGAGCAACGATCGATGGAAATGCCTAGGAACTCCGACAGCTTGGCACGCATCTCGTCGCGATGCGGCCCGACTTTCGGCGCCTCGGCGATCAGCGACACGTCAGCGTTCATGATCGTGCCACCGCGTTCGCGGACGATCTTCGCCGCATGTTCGATGAAGATGCGCGATGGCGCACCCTTCCATTGTGAATCCGACGGCGGAAAATGATCGCCGATGTCGCCCGCCCCACAGGTGGCCAGAAGCGCGTCGGTCAAGGCGTGCAGGGCCACGTCGGCGTCCGAGTGTCCCTTGAGTTTCTGGTCGTGGGGAATGAAAACGCCGCAGAGCGTCACGCCATCGCCGGGCTCGAGCTGATGAACATCATAGCCGTTGCCGGTGCGAACATCGGGGAGCGCCTGTCCAGAAAGTTTGCTGTCTGCCATTGCAATGTCCCGTTTGACCGTCAGTTTCACGTTGTCCGCCAGACCTTCGACGATCCGCACCGGCACGCCGGCCCATTCGGCGATGGCGGCATCGTCTGTGAAATCCGTCAGGTTTGCGGTGGCCGCCTTTTCGTGGGCGGCGAGGATAGGTTCGAATGCGAACGACTGTGGCGTCTGCGCTGCGTAGAGCTGAGAGCGGGAAACGGTATCGAGCACCGTTCCGTCGAGGTCGGCTCGCTTCAGCGTATCGGCGACGGGCATGGCCGGGAGAATTGCCGGCACGCCCTGCAGGAGCATGCCAGCGATGCGATCGAGAAGGGCATGGTCGAAGAAGGGTCGCACAGCGTCGTGGATCAGAACGTGCGAGACGTTCTTGCTTCGCAAATGGCGCAGTCCGGCTAGAACGGATTGCTGGCGCGTCGAGCCGCCGTGAACGGCATCGATCGGCCTGCCAGACCGGACTTGACCGGCAGCTTTGGCGAACAGGGCTTCGTCGTCGGGGTGAATGACCACGACGATGTGGCTCGCGAGGTTCCAGCTGGCGAACTTCTCCAGTGTATGAGTGATGACCGGCTTGCCGCCAATTGCCCGATATTGCTTCGGGCCTTCTTCGGATGCGCCTGCGCGTTCGCCACGCCCCGCCGCCACGACGACAATACCTATTGCTGGTTGCTTTTGATGCATTTGCGGCATAAATCCTCAAAGCGCGATTTTGCACTGGTGCTTAGCGGCTTGACGCTTCGAATTCCAGCATTTGCCCGAAAAATGTCAATTCGCGCAGTGCCCTCTTGGCAAGCCATTCAAACATGTCTAAAAATAGTGCACGCATTTTGCGTGCCTGAAAGATAATCAATTGTTGGACTTTGACCTCGCATCACCTTTGCGGATCGGACCTGTGGAAGTCAGGAACCGTGTCGTCCTGGCGCCTATGTCCGGCGTGACGGACATGCCGTTCCGGCAACTGGCGTGGCGTCATGGCGCCGGGCTTGTTGTCACAGAGATGGTCGCGAGCCGTGAACTGGTTAACAGTACCGCCGAATCATGGGCCCGGCTTGAGAGCGCGGGTTTTGAGCCGCACATGGTGCAGCTCGCTGGCCGCGAAGCGCATTGGATGGCTGAGGCTGCGAAAATCGCGGCTGATCACGGCGCTGATATCATTGACATCAACATGGGATGCCCGGCCAAGAAGGTGATTGGCGGTTATTCCGGCTCCGCCTTGATGCGCGATCCCGATCACGCCCTCAGCCTTATTGAGGCGTCAGTCAAGGCGGTCAGCGTTCCCGTGACACTGAAGATGCGGCTTGGTTGGGATGAGGACTCGATCAACGCGCCCGAGATTGCGCGTCGCGCGGAAGAGGCGGGCGTCCAATTGATTACGATCCACGGCCGTACGCGCATGCAGTTTTACGAAGGCCGGGCGGATTGGGATGCAATACGGGCCGTCCGCGATGCTGTCGCCGTGCCTCTGGTCGCGAACGGCGATGTCGAAACCGTTGAAGACGCGTACGAGATTCTGCGTCGCTCGGGAGCTGATGCTGTGATGATCGGCAGAGGCTGTCAGGGCAGGCCATGGCACGCTGGCGTACTGGCTGGCCGGACGGGACCGAAAACGTGGGACATCCCGGAAATTGCCACCGAGCACTACAGAATGATGCTCGAATTCTACGGTGAGGCAGTCGCCGTCCGCCATGCGAGGAAGCACCTTGGCTGGTATCTCGGCCGCTTTGCGCCTGGTCTCGCAGGGCAGGAGAGGGCTGCGATTATGACTGCGCGCGAGCCCAACGACGTCGCTGCAAGATTTTATGATGCATTGATGGCTGCGGCATCGAACACGCAGACCCGGGAGGCTGCATGACGAATGACGTGCCATCGTCGATCGACAACGGCGGTAGCGCAGTTGCGATCGCTGTACTCAACGCGATCCAGAATCCGGTTGTTATGGTCAACGAGGCTGGCCTCGTCGCTTTCGCCAATTGGGAGGCGGAAGCCTTCTTTGGCGCCAGCGCCGCCCACCTTGCCCGCTACAAGATCTCGACCTTCATCCCGTTCGGCAGTCCGCTACTGGCCCTGATCGATCAGGTTCGCGAACGCCGCGCGCCGATCAATGAGTACCGAGTCGACTTGAGTTCGCCGCGCCTCGGACAGGACAAGCTTGTCGACTTATATGTCGCCCCTGTGGTCAGCGATCCCGGGTCGGTGGTCATCGTCTTCCAGGAGCGATCCATGGCGGACAAGATCGATCGGCAGCTGACGCATCGCGCGGCTGCCCGCTCGGTTACCGGGCTTGCCTCCATGCTGGCGCATGAGATCAAAAATCCGCTTTCCGGGATTCGTGGTGCGGCACAGCTGCTGGAGCAATCGGTCGTCGATGACGACCGCGCCTTGACGCGGCTGATCTGCGACGAAACGGACCGCATCGTCTCGCTCGTGGATCGCATGGAAGTATTCTCGGACGAGCGCCCCGTCGATCGGATGCCGGTCAATATCCACTCCGTTCTCGATCACGTGAAGGCCGTGGCGAAGGCGGGATTTGCGCGGCACCTCCGCATCACCGAGAACTATGACCCGTCACTGCCATCGGTCTACGCAAACCGCGATCAGCTTGTTCAAGTGTTTCTCAATCTCGTGAAGAATGCCGCTGAAGCGGTCGGCGATCGTCCGGATGGCGAGATCGTTTTGACGACGGCCTACCGCTCGGGCATTCGCCTATCGGTCGCCGGGACTCGCGAAAAGATTTCGTTGCCGCTGGAGTTTTGTGTTCAGGACAACGGTCCCGGCGTGCCGGCGGACCTACTGCCGCATCTGTTTGATCCATTCATTACGACCAAGACGAACGGCAGTGGCCTCGGCCTGGCGCTCGTCGCGAAGATTATCGGAGATCATGGCGGCATTATTGAATGCGACAGCCAGAACAACCGCACGACATTCCGCGTCTTGATGCCCGCCTCCAAGGACGCATCGATGGAAGACGCAACGACCATAACTCCCACAGGACCTACTCGATGACAGCAACGATCCTCGTCGCGGATGATGATGCGGCAATTCGTACCGTGCTTAATCAGGCTCTGAGCCGCGCCGGCTATGATGTGCGAATTACCTCCAACGCCGCCACGCTCTGGCGTTGGGTGTCGGCAGGCGAGGGCGATCTTGTCGTAACCGATGTCGTGATGCCGGACGAAAATGCGTTTGACCTGCTGCCGCGGATCAAGAAGGCGCGCCCGGACCTCCCCGTCCTCGTCATGAGCGCACAAAACACCTTCATGACGGCGATCAAGGCTTCCGAGAAAGGCGCCTACGATTACTTGCCGAAGCCGTTCGACCTGACGGAACTGATCGGCATCATCGGTCGTGCGCTGGCCGAGCCGAAGCGCAGGCCGGCCAAGCTTGACGAGGATATGCAGGACGGAATGCCGCTTGTCGGCCGTTCGGCTGCGATGCAGGAAATCTACCGTGTCCTTGCGCGCCTCATGCAGACCGACCTGACGCTGATGATTACCGGCGAGTCCGGCACCGGCAAGGAACTCGTGGCCCGGGCGCTGCACGACTACGGCAAGCGCCGCAACGGGCCGTTCGTCGCGATCAACATGGCGGCGATCCCGCGCGACCTCATCGAATCCGAGCTGTTCGGCCACGAGAAGGGCGCTTTCACCGGCGCCCAGACACGTTCCACCGGTCGCTTCGAGCAGGCCGAGGGCGGTACGCTGTTCCTCGATGAAATCGGTGATATGCCGATGGATGCGCAGACGCGTCTCCTGCGTGTGCTGCAGCAGGGCGAATACACCACCGTCGGCGGTCGCACACCGATCCGCACCGACGTTCGCATCGTCGCCGCGACGAATAAGGATCTGAAACAAGCGATCAATCAGGGGCTTTTCCGCGAGGATCTGTACTACCGCCTGAACGTCGTACCGTTGCGTTTGCCGCCGCTGCGTGATCGCGCGGAGGATATCCCGGATTTGGTGCGCCACTTCGTTCAGCAGGCGGAAAAGGAAGGGCTCGGTTCCAAGCGCTTCGATCAGGAAGCGCTCGATCTGATGAAAGCCTACGCCTGGCCGGGGAACGTGCGCGAATTGGAGAACCTCATTCGCCGGCTGATGGCACTTTATCCACAGGATGTGATCACCCGGGAAATCATCGAAGCCGAGCTTCGGTCCGATGTGCCGGACAGCCCAATAGATAAGGGTCCGATCCGTTCTGGCAACATGACGATCGCCCAGGCTGTCGAGGAAAACATGCGCACATACTTCGCCGGTTTCGGCGATGGCCTGCCGCCGCCCGGGCTTTACGATCGAGTGCTGACGGAAATGGAGTATCCCCTGATTCTCGCCGCGCTGACGGCAACACGCGGCAACCAGATCAAGGCCGCCGACCTCTTGGGACTGAACCGCAATACGCTGCGCAAGAAGATCAGAGAGCTTGGCGTATCGGTGTATAGAAGCTCCCGTACTGCTTGACAATGTGACTGGCGACGTTGCATTTTCGCCACAATGCGTTGCTTAGAAGTCACGCATGGGGCTCGGGTTTTCGCAGCTGTCCAAGAGCGTAGCGGCACTCGTCGTTGCGTCTTGCAGGCAGGTTGGCGGCTTCCGCGCCTGTCTGCGGGGAGCGGCGGAAGCGAGTGTCTGCCGCCAGGAGAATTAAGCGAATGGAACAGGATGCAATGCCGCCTGCGGCGGAAGGCGAAGCTGTCACGGCCGTGACCGATCGCCGTGCCCTGTTTGCGCTGCCGGGCCTGATCCTTGCCGGTGGTGCGCTTCTCTGCGCCACACTGACGCTCTTCGTGCTGCTGGGGCTGACGCCGATCGCGCCGACCTACCATGTCGTCGTCACCTCGGTCGTCGTGAACTCGTTCTTCGTGCTCGGCTTGATGGCCCTCATCGCACGTGAGGTGTCCCGCCTGTTAAAGGCACGCAAACGCGGGCGCGCCGCGGCGCGCCTTCATATCCGTATCGTCGTGCTTTTCTCGATCGTCGCGATCACGCCGGCGATCCTTGTCGCAATTTTCGCCAGTATAACGCTGAACGCCGGCCTCGATCGGTGGTTTGCCCTTCGTACGCAGTCGATCATCAGTTCCTCCCGCAACATCGGGCAGGCCTACATGATGGAGAATGCGAGCTACCTGCAGGGCCAGACTGTGTCGATGGCGAACGACCTCGAACGTAACAGGGCGCTGTTCAATCTCGATCGCACGGGCTTTTCCGATTTGATGACGCGACAGGCGCGCGGCCGTGGGCTGCTCGGCGCCTTCCTCGTGAAGTCTGACGGCTCGGTTATTACCCAGGCTGACATCAAGACCGAGAAGCCGCTACCGGCAATTCCCCAGGACGCGTTGGATAAAGCCGCGGCCGGGCAGCCAACCTTGATCCCGCCGGGTGTCACGAATTTGGTCGGCGCCATCATCAAGCTCGATGCTATCGACGGAGCGTTCCTTTACACGGTCCGTGCGGTCGATCCCAAGGTCATGGGCGCGATGCGTCTCATGGAGGAGAACGCGACCGAGTACAAATCCATGGAGGCAGGGCGCTTCTCGCTGCAGATCGCTTTCGCGGTTCTTTACATCGGCTTTGCCCTGATCGTTCTGCTGGCTGCAATTTGGACTGCAATTGCCGTGGCTGACCGTATCGTGCGTCCGATCCGCTTGCTGATTACCGCCGCTGACAGCGTGGCCTCCGGCAATATGGATATCGTCGTGCCGGTCCATGCTGTGGACGGCGACGTTGCCAACCTCTCGCGCACCTTCAACAAGATGATCTCGGAAATTCGCACACAGCGCGACGAGATTCTCGAGGCCAAGGACGAGGTGGACGACCGCCGTCGTTTCATCGAGGCGGTTCTGTCAGGCGTAACCGCGTCGGTCATCGGCGTCGAGCATGACCGCAGGATCACCATCGTCAACAGTTCAGCGGAAGCGCTGATGGCGTTGCCGGCGTCGGACATGCTCGGTAAGCAGCTCTCCGAGATCGCGCCCGAAGTCGATCAGGTCCTGACGGAAGCCGCCTCCCGTTATCGCGGTGATTTCCGCAAGCAGATTGCCCTTGTACGGGCCGGTACCGTGCGAACTCTGAGTGTCCAGGTGACACGCGAGGAAGTGCGCGACATGAGTGAATCCTACGTCATCACGCTCGATGACATCACCGATCTCGTCATTGCACAGCGCTCGACCGCGTGGGGCGACGTCGCCCGTCGCATCGCTCACGAGATCAAGAATCCGCTGACGCCGATCCAGCTATCGGCGGAGCGGATTCAGCGCCGCTATGGGAAGCAGATCGACCAGAATGATCGCAGCGTGTTTGACCAGTGCACGGAGACCATCATCCGGCAGGTTGGCGACATTGGCCGCATGGTTGACGAGTTCTCGTCCTTTGCCCGGATGCCGAAGCCGATCAAGGAGCCTAGCGATCTGCGTAAGATCCTGCACGACGCGGTATTCCTACGCGAGATGGGCAATAGCCACGTCACCTTCCTGCAGGAACTGGGCGACCAGCCGCTGGAAGGACAGTTTGACAGCCGCATGCTCGGTCAGGCCTTCGGCAACCTAATCAAGAATGCCGTGGAGGCCATCGAAGCGGTGCCGACTGGCGAGCGCGACGAGCGCAAGATCCTGGTTCGGGCTTCGCTCGACCCGGTGCGCGATCGCTTCACCGTGGACGTGGTCGACAACGGTCGCGGTCTGCCGGTGGAGAACCGCCACAGCATTCTGGAACCCTACATGACGATGCGCGAGAAGGGTACCGGCCTCGGTCTGGCAATCGTCAAGAAGATTATTGAGGAACACGGCGGGCAGCTCGAACTGCATGACGCGCCCGCCGATTTTGACCAGGGAAGAGGGGCCATGATCCGCGTGCATCTGCCACGTCTGGAAACCGCGCCTTCTGCCTCGGCCACAAGTGACAAGGAAAGTGTTTATGGCCTCTGATATTCTGGTCGTTGACGACGAGCACGACATCCGCGAGATCGTCTCCGGTATCCTGTCTGACGAAGGACATGAGACCCGCACGGCGCACGACAGCGACAGCGCTCTGGCTGCGATCTCCGATCGTGCGCCGAGGCTGATCTTTCTCGACATCTGGATGCAGGGGAGCAAGCTCGACGGTCTGTCATTGCTCGACGAGATCAAGGCACGCCATCCGGATATTCCCGTCGTCATGATCTCAGGTCACGGTAACATCGAGACGGCCGTTTCCGCCATCAAGCGGGGCGCGTTCGACTTCATCGAGAAGCCGTTCAAGGCCGACCGACTGATCCTGATCGCCGAACGCGCGCTTGAGAATTCGAAGCTGAAGCGCGAAGTCTCCGAGCTCAAGCGCAAGGCCGGGGACCCGGTCGAACTCATCGGTACCTCCGTTGCCGTCTCGCAGTTGCGCCAGACGATCGAAAAGGTCTCGCCGACAAACAGCCGCATCATGATTTTCGGTTCATCGGGTTCCGGGAAGGAACTCGTTGCCCGCATGATCCATAAGAAATCGACGCGCGCGAACGGTCCCTTCGTGGCGCTAAATGCTGCCAACATCACACCGGACCGCATGGAAATTGCGCTGTTCGGTACGGAAGGCTCTCCCGGACAGGCGCGCAAGATCGGCGCGCTGGAAGAGTCCCACCGAGGCATCCTCTACCTCGACGAAGTCGGCGAGATGCCGCGTGAGACGCAGAACAAAATCCTGCGCGTCCTCGTCGATCAGCAGTTCGAGCGGGTCGGCGGCTCTAAGCGGGTCAAGGTCGATGTACGCATTATCTCGTCGACGGCCTACAATCTCGAGAACCGCATCGCCGAGGGTTGGTTCCGCGAAGATCTCTACCATCGTCTTGCGGTCGTGCCGGTGCGCGTGCCGGCGCTGGCAGAGCGTCGTGAGGATATCCCGTTCCTCGTTGATCAGTTGATGCGGCAGATTTCCGAGCAGGCCGGCATCCGTCCACGCCGCATCGGTGACGACGCGATGGCTGTACTTCAGGCACATGATTGGCCGGGCAACATCCGCCAGCTGCGCAACAACATTGAGCGGCTGATGATCCTTGCTCGCTCCGATGGCCCGGATGCGCCGATCACCGCCGAAATGCTGCCGACCGATCTCGGCGACATGCTGCCGAAAGTTTCGGCCAAGAACGATTACCACATCATGACCTTGCCACTTCGCGAAGCACGCGAGATGTTCGAGAAGGACTACCTGATTGCGCAGATCAATCGTTTCGGCGGTAACATCTCGCGCACGGCGGAGTTCGTCGGCATGGAGCGTTCGGCGCTGCACCGCAAGCTGAAGTCGCTCGGCGTCTGATATCAGGGCGGCGCTGCTGCGCCGTCACTCATTCCCCTGCTTGTATCTCTACGCCCAGGTTCTCCATGCCCAGAATAGCCTATGTGAACGGCCGCTATGTCACGCACTCGAATGCGATGGTCCATATCGAGGATCGAGGCTATCAGTTCGCGGACGGCGTTTACGAGGTCTGTGAAATCAGGCACGGCTATATCGTCGACCTTACGCGCCACCTGAACAGGCTGGATCGGTCGCTTGGCGAGTTGCGCATCGCTTGGCCGATGAGTCGCAATGCCTTGACCCGCGTTATTCGCGAAACGCTGCGCCGCAATCGGGTACGCAACGGTCTCTTTTACTTGCAGATCACGCGCGGCGTCGCGCGGCGCGATCATGTATTCCCCGTGGAAGGAACCCCGCCCTCGCTGGTGATTACGGCCAAGAGCACGGACCCGTCGATCATCGCCCGGAAGAATGCGACAGGCATCAAGGCGATCACCGTTCTCGACAATCGCTGGGACCGGGTCGACATCAAGTCCGTCGGTCTGTTGCCGAACGCCATGGCGCGCCAGCAGGCGAAGGAGGCAGGGGCGCAGGAGGCGATCTATGTCGACGCCGACGGCATGGTGAAGGAGGGCGCCGCCACCAATGTCTGGATCGTTGATCGCTACGGCACGCTTGTTACGCGTCCGGCCGAACATGGCATTCTGCGCGGCATCACGCGCACGACGCTGATCGATGTCGGGGCCAAGCTTGGGTTGAAGATCGAGGAACGAAAATTCTCGGTCGAAGAGATGCTCGCTGCGCGGGAAGTCTTTATTACGGCTGCTACCAGCATCTGCTTTCCGGTTGTCTCGATCGATGGTCAGCCGATCGCAAACGGCCATCCAGGCAGCGTCTCCCAGAAAATTAGGGAGGCCTTTTTCGACGTTGCGGAAAAGATTGCGATTTGATACCAAGACTTTCTGGGCAGATGGGATGAGGGTTGTCGGCTGCCTGCAGGCGAGGTTGATTAGTATTTCACCGGCGGAATCAAGCCGGCAATAAAGAAAGAAGCGGCGCGATGGCGGAACGTTCTCAGAATTTGCAGGACTTATTTCTCAATACTGTTCGCAAGCAAAAGATTTCACTGACAATTTTCTTGATTAATGGCGTTAAGCTGACCGGGGTTGTCACCTCGTTCGACAATTTTTGCGTTCTGCTTCGCCGTGACGGCCATTCGCAACTCGTGTATAAACACGCAATCTCGACCATCATGCCCGGCCAGCCGATGCAGATGTTCGAAAGCGAAGAAGCTGCTTCCTAACAGGACCTGCAATTATCTCGACACGCGATACCAAGAACGATTCGATCATCCCGGAGGCCGCCAAGCACCGGGATGATATGCGCGCGACTGTTGTCGTGCCTGTTCTCAAGCAGGCGCGTGCCGGGCGCGGCGCGGGTGATGGGGTGCCGGTTGTAACTCGTACGGCGGAGAGTCGTCTGGAAGAGGCGACTGGTCTCGCCCAGGCGATCGACCTCGATGTGGTGAATGGCGCTATCGTCACCGTCAACGATCCGCGGCCTGCAACGCTGATGGGCACGGGCAAGATCGAAGAGATCAAGGCGACGCTGGATGCGAATGATTCAGGCCTCGTCATCGTCGACCATCCGCTGACACCGGTGCAGCAGCGCAATCTCGAAAAGGAATGGAACGCCAAGGTCATCGACCGCACCGGTCTCATCCTCGAGATCTTCGGCCGCCGTGCTTCCACCAAGGAAGGTACGCTGCAGGTCGACCTCGCGCATCTGAACTATCAGAAAGGCCGACTGGTCCGCAGCTGGACCCACCTTGAACGTCAGCGTGGCGGCGGTGGATTCATGGGCGGTCCTGGTGAAACCCAGATCGAAGCCGACCGTCGCTTGCTGCAAGACCGTATCGTCAAGCTCGAGCGCGAGCTGGAACAGGTTGTGCGCACGCGCCAGCTGCATCGCGCCAAGCGCAGGAAGGTGCCGCATCCGATTGTGGCGCTCGTTGGCTATACCAACGCTGGCAAATCGACGCTGTTCAACCGGATCACCGGGGCCGGCGTGCTGGCAGAAGATATGCTCTTCGCAACCCTCGACCCGACGCTGCGGCGGATGAAGCTGCCGCATGGGCGCACCGTGATCCTCTCCGACACGGTTGGCTTCATTTCGGACCTCCCGACCCATCTGGTCGCCGCTTTCCGCGCTACGTTGGAAGAAGTGCTGGAAGCAGATCTCATCCTTCATGTCCGCGACATATCCGACGTCGACAATCAGGCGCAGAGCGCGGACGTACTGCGCATCTTGAAGGACCTCGGCATCGATGAGGAAGAGGGCGACAAGCGGATCATCGAAGTCTGGAACAAGATCGATCGCTTAGAGCCGGAAGCCCACGGCGCCATCGTGCAGAAGGCGAGCGGTGCCGAAAACGTCGTTGCCCTATCCGCAATCAGTGGCGAAGGTATCGATACGCTGATGGGCGAGATCAGCCGCAGGCTTTCCGGCGTGCTGACCGAAGCGACTGTACGCTTGCCGGTCGACAAGTTGGCGCTGCTGCCTTGGCTCTACGACCATGCTATTGTCGATAGCCGCGAAGACAACGAGGACGGTTCGATCACCTTGGATGTGCGCCTGTCGGAAACCGAGGCGGTTGAGCTGGAGCGCCGCTTGGGCAATGGGCCGAAAGCCGCTAAAGAGGACTGGGAGCGCTAGTCCAGTGGCTAAGATCTGCCCGTGGCCCCGTCAATGCTGACAGGCGACCGCGGTGTCTGAGCTTACGCCGGTGATTTCGTAAGGCGAGGCTAAATCGGCTCAGCCGAGTTGCCGTTCGATTGCCTTTGCTGCTTGCCAGATTTCCTCCATCCGTTCCAGGCTTGCTGCCTCCAGCGTCTCACCTCCTGCATCAAGAACGGTCTCGATGTAATTGAATCTGCGGCGAAACTTCGTATTCGTCCCGCGAAGGGACTGCTCTGGGTCGGTCTTCACATGCCTGCCGATGTTGACCACGGCAAAGATGAGGTCGCCGAGCTCATCGCTGACCTTCGCCTGATCGCCTTCGGCTAAGGCGACGCGCAGCTCGCCAATTTCTTCCTCGATTTTGTCGAGGATCGGTTCGGGAGCGGACCAGTCGAAGCCCACCTTTGCAGCACGCTCCTGCAGCTTCAGCGCTTCAGTCAGGGCAGGGAAGCTCCGCTGGACCGACCCTAGGAACCCGGCTTTGAAATCCGCGCTGATACCGCGCTTGGCGCGACGTTCGGCGCGCTCGCGCTTTTCGGCCTGCTTGATGTCGTCCCACTGCTTCTTCACGGCATCCGGCGTGTCGGCATCGGAGCGGGCGAAGACATGTGGATGCCGGCGGATCATCTTCCTAGTGATCGCCTCGACGACATCGCCGAAGGAGAATTCGCCGGCTTCCTCGGCCATTCGCGCATGGAACACCACCTGCAGCAGTAGGTCGCCCAACTCGTCGCAGAGGTCGTCCATGTCGTTGCGTTCGATGGCATCGGAGACCTCGTAGGCCTCCTCGATCGTATAGGGCTTGATCGTCTCGAAGGTCTGGACGACGTCCCAGGGGCACCCGGTTTCCGGATTGCGGAGCGCGGCCATGATCTCGATCAGGCGCGAAATGTCTTTGGAGGCTTCCATGATCACTCAGTTCAGTGGGATATCGTTGTTGCTCTTAGATGCCTGGTAGCTGTCTGAGAGCGCGTCGTAGCGCGCCTTGATGCGTGCCGTCTGTGACTTCAGTTCGGCTTTCAGGTGATCGTCCTCGGTCTCCACGAGGTCGGCGATGGCAAAGCTGTTCCAGAACGCATTGCTGCGTCGGTAACCACCCGGTTCCAAGCCGAAGACTTCCTTCAGGATCTTCAGGTCGTGGGGAATGGCGAAGGCGTCGCGCGAATCTTCGTGGCTGAAGAAATAGCAGAAATTGTCGAACCCGGCCCAGGTGATAGCCGACATGCACATGGTGCAGGGTTCGTGGGTCGATAGAAAGATCAGGTCCTTCGTAGCCGGCTTTTCGCCAAGCTCGTAAAAGCGCTTCAGCGTGTGCACCTCGCCGTGCCACAGCGGGTTCTCAAGCTCGTTGTTGGTCTCCGCAATGACGAGCGAGAGGTCGGATTTGCGCAGGATCGCGGCACCGAACACCTTGTTGCCCGCAGCGACGCCGCGCTCGGTCATCGGCAGGATGTCGTGTTCCATGACGTTGAGCAGGCGGGCGGCGATGGTCTTGTCAGACATGAATTTCTCCTTGAAGGCTGCACTCTAGCGCCAGCGGCGGTCAAGGAAAATGCCGATCAGGCCGCGTTGCCGTGTTTGTCACAGGCTTTCCGCTGCGTTGCGACAGGTCCGGGTGTGTTCGTTGCGCCGCACCGGTGACTTTTACTCAAATCATTGGGAGACCGAGTAAAAGAATACGCGCCCGCGCGGGCTTTGGAATTTCTGTTTCTTCATTTGCCTGAGCAGAGAGTGCATATTCCGGCAGCTTCGAACTGGATTGACGATGTCTCCCAAGACTGAACAACTGTCGGTATTTCCTGCCTTCTTTCGCGTTGAGGGCAAGATTGCGGCCGTCTTCGGCAACGGGGACGAGGCATTCGCGAAGGTTCGCCTACTCTTGAACACGCAGGCGACGATTGTTGCCTATGCCGATCGCCCTCGGGCCGACTACCACGCCTTTCTGATCGCCAATCGGATCGAGACGGTGTGCACCAGCTTTGCAGCGGAGCAGGTCCGCGGAGCAACACTCGTCTTTGCGGCGACTGGAGGCGCGGCAGTGGATCGCGCGATTGTCGATGCAGCCCGCGCAGAGAAGGTGCCCGCCAACGCCGTCGATCAGCCTGACTACTGCGATTTCTTCACGCCAGCGCTCGTCAATCGCGCGCCCGTGGCGGTCGCGATCGGCACGGAGGGCGCTGGCCCGGTGTTGGCACAGATGATCCGTGCACAAATCGACCAGCTTCTTGCTCCGTCGCTAGGGCGCCTGGCGGATCTCGCGATCGGCTATCGCAAGACCGTCGAGCATCTCGTGCCGAAGGGTGCTGCGCGCCGCCTGTTCTGGCGCCGGTTCTTCTCGGGCTCGGTCGCCGACGCTGTCGCTAACGAGAACCTGCCGCAGGCGCGTCGTGCAGCCAACAGTCTGCTGCAGTCTGCTGAAAAGGTGGAGGGCCACGTCTGGCTCGTCGGCGCCGGCCCAGGTGCCGCGGATCTGCTGACGCTGCGTGCCCAGCGGGTGATGATGGAAGCCGACGTCATCGTATATGATGCCCTCGTGCCGCAAGAAATTGTCGACATGGGTCGCCGCGACGCCGAGCGTCTGTCGGTCGGCAAGCGCAAGGGATGCCATTCGAAGTCTCAGGAAGAGATCAACGATCTGCTGGTGTACCTCGGTCGCGAAGGCAAGCGCGTGGTTCGCCTGAAGTCCGGCGATCCGCTTGTCTACGGTCGGGCAGGCGAGGAGATGGCGGCATTGCGGGCTGCGGGCATTTCCTATGACGTGGTTCCGGGAATCACCTCGGCTTTCGCCGCTGCCGCCGATTTCGAACTGCCGCTGACGCTGCGCGGCGTGGCATCGTCGCTGGTCTTCACGACCGGCCACGATCTGACGGGCGATGTCTTGCCGGATTGGGCAAGTTTGGCTGTTTCGGGTGCGACGATCGCTGTCTATATGGGCCGCACTGTCGCCGCGTCGGTGGCCGAACGCTTGATGCAGGCCGGCCTTCCGGCGGAGACAACAGTTGCCGTCATCGAGAATGCCAGCCGCTCCGATCGCCGGCTGTTGCACGGGATTCTGCGGGATCTTCCCGACCTGCAGCACCGTGACGAGTTGACCGGCCCGGTCATGGTCATTATCGGCGATGCGGTCGCAGGCGCCAATTTCGAACTGTCGGAACCGCTTGTGCGCGAACGCGCCCGGTCCGAGGAATTTGCAAGGAGCTGAACATGGTGGACAAGGTTCTCACCGCCAACCGATTGACGGATGGCATTGCCGTCTGGCTGAACGCCAACGGCGAATGGGTTACCTCGCTGCAGGAAGCCCTTGTTGCCCGTCACGCCGAGGCCGTCGCGGCTCTGGAAGCGATCGGCAAGAAGTCCTATGCCGACAACCAGGTGGTGGACGTCGCCGTTGTCGAGGTTCAGGAGACCGATGGCGTGCTCTGGCCGCTGCGTCTTCGCGAGCGCATTCGCGCCCAGGGTCCGACCATGGAATACGCGCCGGGCTACCAGCCCGCCGACCCCGCATTCATCGCAGTCTGAGGAAGCAGATGTATCGTTACGACGAATTTGACCACGCTTTTGTCGCCGAGCGCGTCGAGCAGTTTCGCGACCAGGTCCAGCGCCGCCTTTCCGGTGAACTCGCCGAGGATGCGTTCAAGCCGCTGCGCCTGATGAACGGTGTCTATCTGCAGCTTCACGCCTATATGCTCCGCATCGCGATTCCTTATGGAACGTTGAGCTCACGCCAGGTGCGGATGCTCGCACATATAGCGCGCAAGTATGACCGTGGTTACGGCCATTTCACGACCCGGCAGAACCTGCAGTTCAATTGGCCGAAGCTGTCCGAGATCCCGGATGCGCTGGCCGAGCTTGCCTCCGTCGAAATGCACGCGCTGCAGACATCGGGCAACTGCATTCGCAACGTGACCGCCGACCATTTTGCCGGTGCTGCGGCCGACGAAATTGCGGATCCGCGTCCTTACGCCGAGATCCTGCGCCAATGGTCCTCCGTGCATCCGGAATTCTCGTTCCTGCCGCGCAAGTTCAAGATCGCCGTCACCGGCGCCGAACGCGATCGCGCGGCGATCCAGGTCCACGACATCGGACTGCATCTGAAGAAGAACGAAAAGGGGGAGATCGGCTTTGCAGTTTACGTCGGTGGTGGCCAGGGTCGCACGCCGATGATCGCCAAGCTGATCCGCGACTTCCTGCCGGAAGAGGACCTGCTGTCCTACACAACAGCGATCGTCCGCGTTTATAACCTCAACGGCCGTCGCGACAACAAGTACAAGGCTCGCATCAAGATCCTCGTGCACGAAACGGGCACGGAAGAGCTGACGCGTCAGGTCGAGGCAGAGTTCGTTGAACTCAAGGATTCCGAACTGAAGCTGCCGGAGACAGACGTCGAGGCCATCGCTGCCTATTTCGCGCCGCCGGCTCTGCCCGATCGTGCCGAAGGATGGGAAAACCTCGCGCGCTGGAAGAAGGCCGACCCGGCTTTCGCCCGGTGGGTCCAGCAGAACGTGCAGCCGCACAAGCATCCCGATTACGGCATGGTGACGATCTCCCTGAAGCCGATCGGTGGCATTCCGGGCGATGCTTCCGATAGCCAGATGGATGCCGTCGCCGATATCGCCGAGGAATATGCCTTCGACGAAATCCGCGTCAGCCACGAACAGAACCTGATCCTGCCGCATGTCGCGCTTGCTGATCTCGAAGCTGTTTACCGCGGCCTGGTTGCCATCGGCCTTGCCGAGGCCAATGCCGGTCTCATCACTGACATCATTGCCTGTCCCGGGCTCGACTATTGCGCGCTCGCGAATGCGCGCTCCATTCCCGTTGCGCAGGAAATCTCCAGGCGCTTCGGCGATCCGGATCGTCAGGCTGAAATCGGCGAGCTGAAGATCAAGATCTCGGGCTGCATCAATGCCTGCGGCCATCACCATGTCGGCCATATCGGCCTGCTTGGCGTGGAAAAGAAGGGCGCTGAGCTCTATCAGATCACGCTCGGCGGTTCGGGCGACGAGCATACGTCGATCGGCGAGATCATCGGTCGCGGCTTCGAGCCGGACAAGGTGACCGATGCGATCGAAACGATCGTCAACACCTATCTGACAATCCGCAAGGAGCCGTCGGAAATCTTCCTCGAAACCTATCGTCGCGTTGGTCCGCAGCCGTTCAAGGACGCGCTGTATGGGTCAGCGGCAGAAGCGGCGTAAGGAGGGGACGATGACCAAGATCTGGAGAGAAACCGGCTTCGTCGAGAACGATCCCTGGGTGATCGAGACGCAAGAGGTAAAGGCAGGCGAGGGGCAGAAGGCCCTTCTTGGCTTGGCCGAACTGATCGCCAAGGCGGACGAGAGCAACGAGATCGGCTTCGGCGTGCTGATCAGGCCGGCGGACGATGTTCGCAAGCTTGAGCCCTACCTCTACCGCCTGGAGATTGTTGCTGTTGCCTTCCCGGCCTTCAACGACGGCCGAGCCTTCAGCCATGCATCCCTGCTGCGTGACCGCCTTGGCTACACCAACGAACTGCGCGCCGTCGGCGACGTGCTGATCGACCAGATTCCGCTGATGCAGCGCGTCGGCATCGACAGCTTTGCGGTGACCAACGAGACTGCGATAAAGCGTCTCACGGAGCACCGCCTGCCGGGAATTCCGCATCATTATCAACCGGCTGTGCGTGACGCGGACGCCGGCAAGGGCTATAGTTGGCGCCGTCAGGCGAAGCCGGCTGCATAAGCACCGGATCGCCGTCAAGAATTGACGGAACGGTGCAATGAAGACTTTTGAAATCGTGGTGATCGGCGGCGGCCTTGCCGGCATGATCGCCGCTATCGCCTTGGCTCGCGGCGGACGCAACTTGGCTCTTGTTGCGCCGCCGTCATCCAGCCAGGACCGGCGCACGACCGCGCTCATGGATCAGTCGATCCGTTTCCTCGACAGGCTGACCTTGTGGGAAAAGCTGCGGCCTGCTGCCGCTCCGCTTTCCACCATGCGCATTATCGACGGTACGAATCGCCTGCTGCGAGCGCCGATCACCACTTTCCGTTCCGTCGAACTCGATCTTGACGCCTTCGGCTACAACTTCCCGAACAAGGCGCTGATGGAGGTGTTGGAGGCCGCGATTGCGGCCGAAGGCAATATCACCCGCTTCACATCGTTTGCCGACCTGATCGATATCGGCGCGGAATCGGTGACCATCACGCTCGCCGATGGCGAAGTCCTCTCGGCGGCCTTCGCCGTTGGCGCTGACGGGCGCAAGTCGAAGCTGCGCGAAAGGGCCGGCATCGATGTGAGAACCTGGTCCTATCCGCAATCGGCCATGGTGTTGAACTTCGAACATTCGCTGCCACATGAGAATGTCTCGACCGAGTTTCATACCGAAAGCGGACCGTTCACTCAGGTGCCGCTTCCGGGCAATCGTTCTAGCCTCGTATGGGTCCAGAACCCTTCGGATGCGGTGGCGCGCAATGAACTCTCACTCGCCGAGCTGAGCAATGTCGTCGAGGAGCGAATGCAGTCGTTGCTCGGCAACGTGACCGTCGAAGAAGGCGTGCAGTTGTGGCCGCTTTCCGGCATGATGGCCCATCGCTCCGGCAGAGGCCGAGTTGCCTTGATCGGCGAGGCTTCGCACGTTTTTCCGCCAATCGGCGCACAGGGGCTGAACCTCAGCCTGCGTGATGTCATGGTACTTTCGGATATTCTCTGCGCACGGCCCGAACTACCGATTGCCGCCGACGCTGGCGACCGTTTCGATCGCAAGCGCCGCGCCGATATCATGACACGCACGGCAAGCGTCGATCTTCTCAACCGCTCGCTTTTGTCCGATTTCCTGCCTGTGCAGATGATGCGCGCCGCGGGCCTTCATATCCTGTCGGCGCTGCCGCCGCTGCGCAGCATCGTCATGCGCGAGGGTATCGAACCCGGACGCAGCTTCCGGGATATTCCGGGCGCGATCAAGGGGAAGCTAAGCCGGAAGAAAGCCTGATTTGATCGCAATCAGGACGGCCGAGACGGTCACGACGGAAAGCGCCGTCGTGATCAGGATCGTCGCCGAGGCGCGCTCCTGCCAGACCCCGCATTGTGCCCAATGACGAAGACATTGGTCGCCGTTGGCAAGGCTGCGAGCAGCACCGCCGCGTAGATCCAAATCGGATCAAAGCCACCGACGGTCGTCAGCGCGAGATAGACGACGATCGGATGGATGATGAGCTTGGCCGGAACAATGTAGCCGATCTCGGCCGGTATGCGCTTGAGTGGTCGAAGCGCCAGCGTGACTCCCATCGCAAACAACGCGCACGGCGCGGCAGCCTGCGCGAGATAGTCAACGAAGCGTTGGAATTGGAGCGGCTGATCGATGTGTAAGCGGGCGGCAACGAAGCCGAGCGCCGTTGACAGTATGAAGGGGTGGAAGCCACTTTCCGAGCAATATCGATCGCTAGGCGGTCATCGCCAGCCGCTGCCATGAGTGCAGGCGCAACGATGAAATGCAGCGCATTCTCGAGGCAGACGATCAGCGCCACCGGCCGCACCTTCGCCGAGCGCCAGCAAGGCGAGCCCGGGCCCCATATAGCCGATGTCGCCGTCGCCGGCAAAGGACTGAATCGTGCAGTCAGCGAGCGAGTTGCCCCGGATCCAGCGACGAATCGCAAACAGTACGATGAAGATCGAATAGGTTGCCGCGAGATCGGTGGCGATGAAGTCGACGCGTGTCAGATCCTCGAAGGGCATGCGTGAGACGAGTTTGAAGAAGAGCGCGGGCAGGGCTGCATAGATGATGAAGGTGTTCATCCAGCCGAGCGCCTCTGCCGGCTGCTTCGTCACTTTCCCCGCGATATAGCCAATGAAGATCAGACCGAAGAACGGCAGAAGCAGACTGACGATATCGGACACGGCTGCCAGCTGCTCGGGCTCGCCACAAATGTCAGTTTTGCCATTTGTCGGCATTGAAGAGAAAGGGTTATTTTTCTGCGGTATTGCAGAATAGGTGACACTTGTCCCGTTAAAAATGTCATTGTTCGGATTCACCCATACAAATTTCAGACACAAAAAAACCCGCCGAAGCGGGTTCAAATTCTCCAGGTTATGTTGGATCAGCCGCTAGCCGCGGAGAACGTCGGCCCTTCGGTAAATGCGCTCGGTGCGGCCAAAATTATAGGCGGGCACAACGTTGACCAAGCGCTTCTCAGTTTTCTCCCAGTGTTCCACTCCGCGCGCCAACTTCCGGAACGTGATGTGGCGCTTGATGAATGCCTTTACCGACAATTCCGAGTACCCCAAGACGACGAAACCATTACCGCTGCGATATTCGACGGTATCGAAGACGCCCTCGCGGGTCAGGAGGTGGACCGTACTCATCAGTACCACCAGTCGAGTAGTAAGGAAGTCTGCGCTAACATATCCGGCGGGAAGTCCAATGCCAGCGACCGCCTTCACGGAAGCGACATCCACACGAAGGTGTTCAAGCGTTGTGAGCTCTTCAGCCGACTTCGAGATACCCAACGGGATTTTCCGGTCCAGAATCGCGCGAAGCTGATCGGCGAAGGACATGAAGGGAACGCAGTTTCTTAACGGCACCATCCCAGGCGCATCCCCGTCCGACGTCGCCAAGCTTTCAAGTTTAGCGATAATGCCTTCGATCTGCTTGCGCGAGAGCAGATTCTTCAAGGCATGATTCGACTTCTCGGTCGCGGCCGAGAGAATACCGGCGGCAACGAGCTGGTGGATTACCTGAGGAGAGGCGTCGAGGCGTTCGCGGGCGAACATCGTCGGCACGCTGTCTTTCCAGTTCTCGATGATTTCGTCCATCACGCTCACCTCGATGGAAACTTTGAGGTCGCGGACCGGGGTTGTTTCGTTCTCCAGAAGGCCCCCTGCCTTCAAAAGCTTGCGCAGGGTAGCCGGATGGATGCCATATTCCGTGAAAGCGCTACGGACGCTGTGGAACTTACGGACGCCGCCGCGACCAAGGAACTTGTTTTCGGGACCAAGCGGATGGACGCTGAAAGCATGGTCGCGAACAAAATTCACGATAGGGGCGAAGCCGGCCACCTCCGCATTGTCATGCAGATATTCGTAGAGCTTGCCGTAAAGCTTGCTGCCAACAGACTTATCATAGCTCCCCACACGACGGAGGTCCAACTTTTCGAGGAACGTGCGAAGACTGTCATAGCCGCCGGCAAGCAGATCGAAACCGGTCTTTGCCATGCTCTGGAGCTCCTCGAACGAATGCTTCGATAGCGCTTTGCGATCACCACCGGATACCATGGCGCCCAGGATGTCGCAGACGCGGAGAGCGCCATCGTAGGGGAGATCATCCAAGACCTCGTTCGACGCAGGCTCGCCGTTGAGGCGGTCGCAGAAGTAACGGTCATAGCCGCTTACCTCAACTGGCATGGCCGACTCCGCGGCGGCCAGAACCTCGCTCCAGTTGTCCATAATCGCGCTTGTGAAGTCTTCATAGGCATAGCCGGCATACTTCTGCGAGATGGAGACCAGGCCAATTGCGTGGTCGGCGCACACCACGAGGCGTCTGTGCATCCATGCGGCTCGGCAGAACACGTTGGAGAACGGGCGGCGACCTCCCTGCGTGTAATCCTCAACTACGCAGTGCGGGCAGTAGCGAGCTGCGTCGCGAACAGAGTCGCGACGGTCGATCAACTCGCCGTGCAGCTTGTGATGCCACCCGTCCTCCATGCGTAACGCATGGAAGGCGAGGTCTTCCGGTGCGTTGCCACTCATCTTCGCAAGACGAGCGACGGCTCCCTCGAAACTCGCGTAGTGCCAGATCTTGATGCCGGTAAGGCGCATGAACTGGGGCAGCCGTGTGCTGCGTTCACGAGCATAGCGCGAGGCGAAGCCTAGCAGCGTTTCGGAGGATTTGATGGGAAATGAATTTTCCATTTACTTCACCTTCTTCCTGGCGGCCTTGGCCTTGTTCAGGTCGGGGTCGTAGATGTCGGCGACGTTGGTGTTGAGCCAGTTTTGTCCGTTGAAGCTCGCCGACTGCGAGATCGAGACGACCTGCGCCTTGAGCTGGTCGAGCTCGTCCTGGACCTTGTTGAGGTCAATCCCCTTTTCCTTGGCGGCGACTATCTTGGCCTTGAACTCGGCGAGGACGTCGACCACCGAAGTCATCGCCGAGTAGGCCGTGTCAACCTTGGCGGCCCCGACGGCCAGCGCGTCGTTAGCGGCGGCGACGGCGCGCCGGTCGGACCTCATGGTCGTGGCGATGGACCAGTAGGCGGCGTTGTCCGAGGCCTTCGAGATCCGGAGGCCGGAACTGACCTGAATTTGCGTTTCCTGCAATTTGCCGGAAGCCGACCGCAAGGCTTGGAGCGCTGACATGGCGGAAAGATTCGTCAATATGCTCGTCATGACCCGTCGCTGGAAATCGATTGCTGGAAAGTGGCGTCGTCATGAACGCGGTCGCGGAAACTCCGCGCCCTCAACATGGTTAAAATTGGTTAGCGAAGATGGTAAAGCCGATGAGGGAAACTACCCTATTTGCAACTTTAGGCTTCTGCGCAATTGCGAAGCGGGAGGAAGGACCGATGGTTCGATCTAATTGAGCGTGCAACGGCGTGCTTCCGTGCACCAATGACATTGCTATTATTGCCAAGAGACTTTCATCGGCTACGCTCTCTTCGCCCACGTCTGATGTTGTCACTTCAAGGTATCAACCCGCTACGCTATCAGGAGTCGCCTACGCGGTGCACAACATCCATATTGACGGGAATATATCCGAAAAGCGCAAAAATCGCGATTTGTGCAACTTTTGAGTAGTGAACAATCGCCCGCATCGCTTGAGAAATACTCTCAATGATTGTAGATTTTCAGGAATGCGATACGGAGCGCAATTTCCTGTACACTTTGCCGTAGGAGGCAGTCGCATTGATTGTGCAACAAAGATTGAAAGCTGATTTTCGAAGGCTGCACCGAATTGACGGTTGGATGAACTCGCACGTCGGTTCGTGCATTGGGTTTCTATTGCATAGTTTGTAAGGTTCTTCTGGCGATGCGCAAGAAAAGACTGGCGGCGATATGTTTGATGACACTATCAGCGCTTGCATTTTGCGCATGGATGTGGGGAACGATTCTTCTGCAAGGCGGGTTGCCAAGCGAAGAAGCAGCGTGCCGGAGCCCCATCATTTATTGGGGTGATCGGAAGGCCCTCGATCCGGATAGAAAGTTCCGCATCGACGTCGGGCCTTATCGTTTTGCCGTGCCGTGGAAATATCTTCAGCCCCGACCGGCACATGATTTGGCTGCATGCAAGATCAATTCCAAGGGCTTAGGTGTTCAGTTTTGGATCCCAGACGGAAAGGCGCCTGAACGTGACATGTTCTGGCGGCCCGAATTTAATCCGCCTGAGAAAGGCCGTTCCAATCCCGGTCCGGATGAATGGGTCATTAGTGCCGAACACATAGTCTACTATGAAGACGCACCGTCAACGAACGACAACCCGGATCTGCGGATCAACAACGCCTTAAGGCAATACGGAGCGCACACCTTGCTGGACAAGGATGGGGATCTCACGCTGATCAGATCCAGCGAACATCCCGATCGAAAGAGGGATTGGTTTCGTATCGAGCCTGACCAGAGCTTGTTCTTCTCGTGCCTCGGCTCAGATGAGCGGCGTCTCTGCCAAGGCTATCTGAACATGAAGGACAAACACTTGGCTGTCTATCTGACCGTCCCCGGTCGGGGAATGTACATGCAAGCCACTATCGTCTCGATCATGCGACGCCTTCTGCATGACTGGGAACTCTCTGTTTCGCCAATTCAATAGATCACGGGAGCATGCTGACCACATCTCATCAGGAGAGGCCATTTCGGTGCTTGCAAAAGAAGGGACGACACGCAGCACAGCAGATCGACACCCTTCTTGCTCGGGTGAAGGAGGACGAGGTGGCTGCTCTCAAATCGCGCTAACCCTACGCCGTCATTGGTTGTCGGTATTCTCAGCGTCCACGTTCCTGGTGCAAGATCAAGAGCTAGGGACAAAATATGAAGGGACCCATTCTATGATTCGTTCAGGCCTGTAGCTCGGCGACGTCGCCCGCCGATGCAATAGAGAATTCATGCGGTGCTAGAGGAGGCGGATCGATCTGACGACGATGACATGGTGTCAGGATCGCTTCCCAATCGAACTCCATCCCCTGCAAGGCAGAGAACATCGCCAGCCCGACGGCCTGCGCGACAATCGGCGCGACGGCATTGCCAATCTGATCGGCTACGGTCGGAATGCCGCCGACGAATTCCCAATCAGGCGGGAAGCCCTGCAGTCTGGCGCGCATCTCGTTGGTCAGGCAGGGGACGAACTCCTTCGCCAGGGCGCCCTCATCGGTCGGTGCCATCTTCGCGATCGGAGCGTACGCGACGCCATTCCGCAACCAACGCGCCTTCTCGCCTGGCAGTCCGCTGCCCTTGTAGCGGCGGATGGTGTCGGCGAGGATTCCAGTGCGGACTAGGTTTCCGCTCTTGTCGACGATAGCCATCTCTCGCATCCGGCGGACCCAGTCGTTGGCGCCGCTCCAGCAGTTTGCGCCCATCAGGTCGGCAAGGGCGTCGCCCATGTTGGTAGCCACCTCTGGGAACCTCGGAGGCATTCGGAAGGAGCCGGACATTTCCTTCAGAATGCCCACGATGAGTACACGCGACCGGTTCTGTGCAAGACCGTAGTCGCTCGTGTCGATACGTTCGATGACGGTCTCGTAGCCGGCCTTCGAAAACTGCCGAAGCGCCGCCGCGACATGGTCGGCATGTTTCGCGTGGAGGAATCCGTCGACGTTTTCGAAGATGAACGCCTTCGGACCCACTTCTTTGACGGCCCGAACTGCTTCCGGGAGGAGATCGTTTTCGTCGTTCTTGCCCTTGCGTTCGCCTGCCGTCGAGAACGGAGTGCACGGAATACCGCCAGCCAGCAGATCGACCTTGCCTCTGAACTTGGTGAAGTCCACCTTCCTGACATCGGCCTCGATGACCGGCCAGTTCGGCCGATTCCTTCTGAGCGTCGCCGCAGCCTGCTTGTTAAACTCGACGAGTCCCACCGGCTGAAAGCCGGCACGCTCGAAACCGAGAGCCATGCCACCAGCGCCGGCGCACAACTCTAGAACCCGTAGGTGGTACCGCTTCGGCGGAAGCTCCGTCATGCCTTTGGGCAAGCGAACCGGACCGTGTACCGGCTGAGGCCGGCCGGTCAACGCTCGCAACGCATCGACCGCCGTCGGCCCGATGTCGGAGCGCTTCAGACCGAAGCCGAACTTGTTCTCGAAGTTGTCGTCCCGGAAGAGCTTTAGCGCGTGATGGGCGCGGCCCACCCGATATGCAGACGTATTTTCCTTCCGATTATCAAGGGGAGGGTGCTCCTTCCCGAACAGGACTTCAAACTCGCCGAGAAGGTGGCCAGCGCGCTCGCGAAGGTTGGCCGACACCGCATTGCTGTCGGTCGGCAGCTTCCGGACCTCGTGCACGAACGAGGATACCCTTTCTTCGAAGGCGGCGATCGCGGATTTCACCTGCATCCGTGCTGCCGCCGCCACGAGCTTGCGATTCCGCACAGCCAAGGATTCGGCGACCGTCAGCTTGGCATCGGAAAGCCGCCGACGTATGGCGGCGACGTCCTTCGTGTCGATTTGGGCCCCGATCTGCATCCGCTCTAGGACTTCCTGTCGGGATTCGGCGTCGGCCGAGACGAGAGCCTTCACCACAGGGAAGGAAGCCCGCGCCACGCGAAGGACGTCTTCGGAACCTTTCAGGGTCGCAGCGAATCTTATGTAGGTCGAAAGCTCGACTGCGGGGAGATTGCATCTTGCCTTCAAGAAGGACCGCGCTTCCGAGGGAGAGACGACGGCCATCAGCTTTTCGACTTCGGCGGCCATCTGCAGGACGCGGTCAGTCATCTGTTCGTGAAGGTCGACGATCCGCTTCTTCGCGTCCGAGAGCGCCTTTGCCTTGATGTCGACGTCCGCCATGAGAGCGTCCCCTTTCGGGACGTCTCGTACGGCATCAGATCTTTCAGGGCCGGTAAGCGGATCGATAAAATGCGAGCGATCTCAATGGATTCTGCGGTTCACTGAATGTAAACAGATGCACTGCTACCGATGCCTGAGAATTGGAGCTCCGCATGCACAATATTGGATTTGTAATAACCGTTGTCGAAACAGATGACGTGATCGAATTCGAGGTCGAGTTCTTCGTCCGGATCGAAGGCGATGTTGTCAGGGGAACTCTCGAGGAGGTCCTTGTCGCGATTGGCGCTGCTAACCTACGACGTCTGCTGAAACAGGAAGCCGAGAAACTCTACGCCATCCTTTCGGACCGTCTTGGCCGCTTGCACGCCGGCAATTCCATCGAAGTCAACATCCTTCGGATAGGCGCCTTCTCAACAGTCATGATTGCAGGCTTGGGATACCCAGTACGATCTTTCGCAGATGCTGCGGACGTCGAAGCGAGCTTCATCCCAGGCAAGGCCTGTGAGCCCACGCCCACCATTCCTTCCCCTTAAGTTCGATGAGCGCGGATGCCCGTCGAACTCTCGCTTCAAATCTGTCGCGCTCCAGCTTCGGCGCGGAGGCTCTGGGAGTCGTCGCAAGAAAAATTGTAAGTGAGCTTCCGCCATGAACCCGTTCTATTTCCAGCATTTCCGCCAACCTGTCCCGAAATTTTCGAAGTCTGACATCCTTGTTGCAGCTCGGATTTCCAGTCCATCTCTCCAAGAGGTTTCGCAACGCCGGAACGTTGCCTGTCGTGACGAACAGTTCGCCTTGGCGGGTGTGGCAGTCTGCGCTCCAGGCGCCATCGTCTGTCTTGGCCATTCTGATTGGTTCCATCATGAAGTCTCTTCAGCGTGGATTGGTCGGCTAGCCGGCGCAACTGCGTGTTCGACATGAGCTTCCCTGCACCGCCTCTCGATGGATTCGTCATCGTCATCCACACGAGGCGCGCCATCCGGCTGTCGCTCCACGAGCTCAACTGTCTAATATCCAATTGTAATGCTAAGGGTGGATGGCGCCCAATGGCATCAATATGAGCGCGCTTGCGGGGCTATTGATCCATCTTGCCCTGACATTGGCTGTTGCGCTAGGAGCCTGATGCACTGCGACCAGGCCGCCTCGGAACGGGAGCAGACGATTTTGCCTTTTTCATCCAGCAGCCGGGCTTGCGGCTCCACATTCTATTTGAGGATAATGATGCTCGACCAATCCATGCCCAAGACGCCGGATGCAGTCGATGTCCGCGTCGGCGGTCGCATCCGGCTGAAACGAAAGCTGATGGGATTGAGCCAGACGGAATTGGCGGATGGGATCGGCGTATCGTTCCAGCAGGTCCAAAAATACGAGCAGGGGAGAAATCGGGTTGGCTCCAGCCGGCTACAGCGGATCGCCGATATGCTTGGCGTTCCCGTCGCGTTCTTCTTTGACGAAGGGCAGGGCGCTGAAGCCGATACACCGCCTCCAGCCGCCGACGATCACTTCCGGCAATTTTTGTACACGGCCGAAGCGCTCGATCTGGTCAATGCCTTCCGGAAGGTTGAGGACGCGAATCTGCGAAGGAAGATCGTCAGCCTTGTAAAGACCCTGGCGAGAGAGCCTGTCGAGTAACGCCGGAACAGCAGCGGCGGTGCGGAAGCGCTAGGGACGCTTTCTCTGCGGCACGCCTCACCGTGCTCGACAGCCGTAGTGGTCTCCTCAGACGCGCTGGCAGATCGGAAGAAAATCGGACGGGCGGACCATCGGCTCCATCAGGCAGCGCGTTAAGATAAGGGCGCGGGAGCGGGCTCGGACGAGGGCTTTGCTAGAATGGATTGTATCAAAATGAACAATCATTCACCATTTTATACAAGCATGCGTTGACTTATTCCGCGAATACGTGAAAGGAGATTTATCAACAAATATCCGCTGAAGTTGTATTTTTTCGATGTCCCGCCGTCATTCTTCGTCCGCAAGATTTCCTTTCGTTCAAGTGAAGGTTCTTGCTTGGGCAGCATGTTGCGCAATTTGGATAGCGCCTGCTGTTTTCGGACAAAACATTGTTTCGCCATCGATAAGTCAAGACAACGCCAAGGGTCAGGTGGCACCCGTCGCAACCGCTGTCGAAGCCGCTACGTCCGTGGTCGTGCAAAAATTCGATGATTGGTATTATCGCTGCGCGCCGTCCGGCTTGCAATCACGCAGTTGCGAGATCGCGCAGGTTGCGCAAGTCATGCGGGAGGAAAAGAGCGTTAATGTGCTGACGCTTGCCATCGCGCCGGTTCCGGAAACTACGCCGAAAGGTAGCAAGAAGGCCGCGCGGTCGCTGATTTTGACCGCGCTTCTCCCGCTGAACGTGGCGCTGCAGGCAGGTCTCTCCATCGCAGCCGAGGGAAAGCCCGTCGCCAGGCTCGCCTATCGCAATTGCAATCAGGCGGGATGCTGGGCAGAGTTGCCGCTGGAGCCCGCAATGTTGGCCGCTCTCTCGAAAGGCACGACCGGCGAGGCTTCGCTGCGGCTGATGGACGGCCAGGACATCAAAATCCGGTTTTCGCTGAAGGGCTTGAAGGCGGCGCTGTCTGCCCTTCAAGGCCAGGCTTCGAAGTAGCGGGGTTGAGAGGTGAAGTCGGCTCGCGCGTTTTCCGCAGTGATGGCAGTGCTCGCCGTTGCCATAGGTGGCGTCGCACAGGCGCAGTCCCCGGCAGACGATTTTTCCCGCCGGCAGGACGAGAAGGCGCAAGCACAACGGCTCGACCGGTTGAAGCAGGCAACACCCGATGAGCCGGATATCGGAGAGGGGATGCCTGGCTTACCCGTCGGCGAAGCGGCGGGTCGCTGCTTTCCCATTTCACGCGTCGTCGTCGATGGAGCGGCGAACGTTTCTCCTCAGGAGATCGATCGTCTGACGCAGCCTTATCAGGACCGTTGCATGGGCGTTGCCGATATCAGCGGATTGCTCAAGGCGCTGACCAACCTCTATCTCGACAAGGGGTTCGTCACCTCGCGCGCCTATGTGCCGCCGCAGGACATCGCCGGCACGCGCCTGTTGAAACTGACGGTCGTCGAAGGGACTATTTCCGACATCTACCTGAACGGCAAACCGACCGAGCGTAACGGCGCGCTTGCGACCGCCTTTCCCGGCATGAAGGCAAAGATCGCCGACATCCGCGATGTCGAGCAGGGGCTCGACCAGATGAACCGTTTGTCGTCAAATGACGCAAAGACCTCGATGCTTCCGGGCATGACGCAGGGGACCTCCATCCTCAATGTCGAAAACAAGCCGGGCAAGCGATGGCACTTGACCCTTGCCAACAACAATCTCGGTCAGGAAAGCACCGGCTACTCGCAGAGTAACGTCTCGCTCGGCTTCGATGATCTCCTTGGCCTCAACGACCAGCTCGGATTGTCTTACGGCCACTCCGGTCCTGACTATCCTTGGGGCGGCGACGGTGATGGTCGCAGCAACAGCTATTCCGGCAACGCCAGCATCCCCTACGGCTACTGGACCCTTTCTGCGAATGGCTCCTGGTACGAATACGACAGTTCCGTTCCAGGCAGCTTCGGACCGATCGAGACGTCAGGTGATTCCGCGGAACTCGGGCTTGGCGTCGATCGCGTCGTCAACCGAAACAAGAATTCGATCACGACGATCAGGGGCGGCCTTACCTACAAGCAGACCGACAACTTCCTGCTCGGCAACCGCATCGAAGTGGGCAGCCGCAGATACAGTGTCGGCACGATCGGGATTTCTCATTCGAGGCAGATGCTCGGCGGCGTCTTTGCCTTCGACCTGACGCTCGATCAAGGGCTCGATCTCTTCGACGCGGTGGAGGCGGGAGAGCCAGGCGCCGGCACGGCCGATCCCCGGTTTTCGAAGTTTGGCGCAACGGTCAGCGGTACGCGTCCATTCGAGATTTCAGGTGAGCGCTTCGAGCTCACGACACTCCTTAGCGGACAGTATTCACCGGACAACCTCTTCGGGGCGGAGCAGATCGGGCTTGGCGGCTACAGCAATGTTCGCGGCATCAGGCAGAGCGTCATCTTCGGCAATAATGGCCTGTTCAGCCACAATGAAGTTGCCTGGCGGACGGCGCCGTTCGAAGGCGGTCAGGCGGCCGCGATCCTCGGTGAAGTCAGACCCTATCTCGGGCTCGATTTCGGGCGGGTCTTCTCGCAACGCCGCTTCGACATCGAGGGCGGGCATCTCGCCAGTTGGACGGTCGGCGCAAAGCTCGTCGGCGGAACCGTGAGCGCCGACTTCGGTTACTCGAAAACCTTTGCCAGCAGCGTCGATGAAGGACGCGGCAATCTCATTTTCGCCAGCGCGACGGTGCGCTGGTGATCCCCATGCGTCAGCCCTCATTCAGATTCTTACCTCAACCTTCTCAGAGAGTTATCATGCGCGTTCTTCAGCTTCTCATCGCCCCGGTCCTGCTTGTTTTGCTCACGTCATGCGTAACGACAAGGACCGATCCTCGGTTGATTGCCGCTCTACAGAAGACGTCCGTTCGCGAGATCCGCGTCGAAATGGCGCCCGATATCAAGACCTTCGGATTCCCAGGCAAGTCCGATCCGCAGGTGGCCGAGGCTGTGCGAACCCTACACGCGACGATGTCGAAAGAATTGATCGGACTGCCTGGCGGTCCTGCCGCCGGCAGGCTGGTTGTAACGCTGCATGTCTTCGATGTCAGCACGAAGCAGGCGCGGATCATCGGCGGTCACGACAGCCTCATCGATGGGACTGTGCGTCTTGAGAACGCCAAGACCGGGGAATTGATCGCCGAGGCGCAAAATATCCACGGTGAAGATCTCTCCATGCGCGGGAGCGGTTACGGCGTGATTGTCGCCGTCGCAATCAACGCTGCGACGACAGCAGGAGCGCCGGACGTCCTGGTCCAGCGCCTTTCCACATCCTTCACGCGCAAGGTCAAGACCTGGCTCACCCAAAAATAGCTGCACCCACCAACTCCCATAGCTGCCGGCACACACCCAAAAATCGGAGCGCCAGGAAATGGACGAAACGATGAGCAAGACAAGCGAGCGAAATTCGAAGCGGGGCAACTGGACCGGTCGGGTTGGCGAAGTCGCCAACCAATCGCTGGCATCGTTGCTGAGTGCGCTGCTAATCTTGCAGCCTGTGTTGCTGCGCGCGCAGGAGATCGCACCGGATGGGGGGGCGGCCGCGATCAATCGTCCAGGCGTCGGGGCGGCCCCGAACGGCGTGCCTCTGATCGATATCGTCACCCCCAATAGCCAGGGCCTGTCGCACAACAAATACAACAGCTTCAACGTCGGCACGCAGGGCCTCATCCTCAACAACTTCAACGGCGAGGTCGGCACCTCGAAGCTCGGTGGCATCACCCCCGGCAACGCCAATCTGAAGACGTCAGGCCCGGCTTCGGTCATTTTGAATGAGGTCACGAGCGGCAATCGTTCGGCGCTGAACGGACCGACCGAAGTGTTCGGCGGTCGGGCGGATGTGATCATCGCGAATCCGAACGGCATTACCTGCGACGGCTGCGGCTTCATCAACACACCGCGCGCCACGCTGACCACAGGTGTCCCCGATATCGGTGCCGATGGACGGCTTGATGGCTTCACCGTCAGGGGCGGGGATGTCACCTTCGGTTCGAAGGGTGCCAATCTTGCCGCCGGGGACGGCGCCGTCGACCTCTTCGACATCGTGTCACGCACGGTGAAGATCGATGGTCCCGTCTATGGCAAGGACCTGCGGCTGACGGCAGGAGCATCGAAGTTCAACTATGCCACCGGCGAGGCGACCGCACTCGAGGCGACCTCGGGAACGCCGGAATATGCGATCGATGGATCGGCCCTCGGGGCCATGCAGGCTGGCCGCATCAAGATGGTCGTCACCGAGAAGGGCGCCGGCGTTCGCATGCGCGGCGACATGGCGGCCAACGCCGGGGAACTGTCGCTGTCATCCGACGGCAAGATCTCGATCGGCAATGCGTCGGGCAGCCAGGGCGTGACGATAAAATCGGGGTCGAGTGTTCAGGCAAACAAACTCACGTCGAAGGCGCGTGTCAGCGTCCAGGCCAACCGCGGCATCACGCTGCAGACGGTGGCAGCCGACGGTGACGTCGTCCTTGCTGGTGGCAGTGGACTGCTGTCGGTTGCTGGTGACCTCTCGACGCTTGGCGCCATCCAGATCTCATCCGCCGGCGTTTCCACTGGCAATCTCGATGCCGGAGATCTCATTGACCTCGCGAGCTCTTCCGGGCCGGTCGCGATCGGTGATGCGAGAAGCCGCGGCGCGCTGACACTATCGGCGACCAGCGGCGCGATCACCGCCAATTCGCTCCTCAGCTACAACAATATCAGCCTGACGGCGGGCAGCAATCTGACGGTCGCAGGCAATGTCACAGCAGCCGGCAACATTACGGCCGATGCATCCTCGGTGAGTGCCCGCGCAGTCACATCCGGCGTCGATATCGCTGCCACGGCCGCATCACCGGGAGGAGTGGTCGTCTTCGCTGGCGCCGGTGATCTCAACCTGGTCGCCCGCTCCGGGGCAGTCGCAGCCACCTCGCTTGCCTCAGCCGGAAAGACCCAGGCAACGGCGAACCTTGTCCAGGCCGGATCGATCACCAGCCGCGGCGTGATCGACCTCCACGGTGATCTCGATGTCAGCGGCCAGGTTCTCGGCGGCTCCGACATCTCGGTGGCAGGCAACGCGATCAAGGCAGGCGCGATCGTCTCCGGCGTCGACTTTGCGGCGAGCGCCCAGTCGGCTTCTCATAACATCGTCCTCACCGCAGCCGGCGATATCAGGCTGACGGCCACCCGCGATATTGATGTCGCCAGCGTGCTTTCGGCCGGAGGCATCGATATTGCCGCAGACATGCTACGCGGCCAATCGATCAGCGGTCGTCAACGCATTGCGCTCAACACCGGCGTGAATGTCAGCGGCCAGATCCTTGGCGGTTCCGACGTGACAATCGCCGGTGCCGGCATTCGCGCCGGGGCCGTCGCCTCGGGTGTCGACTTTGATGCGACTGCCACGTCAACCTCCGGCGACGTCGTCCTCGGCAGTGCTGGTGACATGACGCTAACCGCTTCGTCCGATGACATCGCCATTGCAACGATGCTGTCGGCTGGCAAGCTGACTGCGACTGCGGCCGGCAGCATCACCGGCAACGCGGTCAGCCACAAGGCACTTACCCTTGACGCTGGCGATGCCATCACACTCTCCGGGCAGTCGCTCTCTGGCTCGTCCGTCAAGCTGAAGGCCGACAGCGTCAACATCGATACGCTGATCTCCGGCGTTGATTTCGCGGGCACAAGCGCCGCCGCCTCAGGCAACGTCGTCCTCGGCCTCGACGGCACCTTGTCGGTCGAGGCAACCCAGGGCTCCGTCGCCAGCAACTATCTGATCAGTGCTGGTGACCTGACGGCAAAGGCCAGTCAGAATCTGTCCTACCAGAGCCTGCAGAGCAATGCCGATGCATCGCTGTCGGCAACGAGTGGAACGATCAGTCTCGACAAGACGACGCGAGCGGCAGGCGACATTACCGTCAGCGCCCACACATTCGATCTCAGCAATGGGAAGAGCGGCCTGGCGACATCGGGAACGCTGACCGTCAATGCCGACACCGCCAACTTCTCCGGCAGCACGCTGACCTTCGGTGGCCTCGACGCCAAACTGTCGGGTACTGCCAATGTCACCGGTGCGAAGATCAACACGGTGACGACATCAGGCGGCACGGGTGACCTGTCGATTGAAGCCTCGAGCGTGACGACATCAGGTTCGACGGCGCTGCTGGCTGGGCACAATCTGAACTTGACGCTCGCAGACTTTAGCAATGCCGGGCAGATCGCCGCCAAAAACGATCTCAACGTCAAGGTCACCGGCAATCTCACCAATGGCCCAACTGGCCTGATCTATGCCGGCGGGGACGCCAACCTGCTTGTCGCCGGCAGCCTCACCAACAACCAGGGCGCCATTATCGTCGGTGATGATCTTGCCATCGCGGGCGCAACCGCCAGCCAGCGCAACCACGCGCTCACCAATATCTCCGGGATGATCCGGGCGGACGGCGATCTGTCGATCCTGACCGACAGCCTGACCAACCGTCGCCTGACAACGCCGACCTGGACCAATGTGCTCGTCTCCTCCGGGCTCGCCACCGGCTTCACCCTCAATCCTGCTGCTGCCGGCCTGCCGTTTGCCTACATGGAATCGGAGGAACAGAACATGTTCCAACTGTATCCGGGCATGGACGCGCCGCAGTTTTCCGAATACCAGCCGCTTCTCTGGTCGGTCGCCACACTCGGCGACGGCACGAGCTACCATGCCTGGACCTGGATCAGCGGCAACGGACCGACGGCCGTCGGCCCGATCTTCAACTGGATCAAGGACCGGGTTCCGAAAGATGCGAACGGCAACCCGATCCTCGATCCGAACAATCCGTCACGATATTTCATTGTCGACCAGGTCGTGCATGGAGGGGTAGCGGACTACAGTACCACATACACCTGGGACTATAGCGCCAACCTCATCCAGTCGGTCTACGAGGATCGATTGACCAGCGCACTGACGCCCGAGGCGCTGATCCACGCCGGCGGCAATCTTACCGTCGACGCAACCACGGCGACCAACGAATACAGCACCATCGAAGCGGAAGGCAACGCCACGTTCAAGGGCGACAAGCTCACCAACAAGGGCATGTCGCTCAACCGCACGACGACGACGACCTGCAACGCGCAGGGCGGCTGCCAGGCCTATGACGCTGCCGGCAATCGCAATCCATCGAAGGACATCGCCAACGGCACCGCGATCGTCAGCAAGGTGGAATCGATTGGAGGAGCGTCGGCGATCATCAGGGCCGGTGGCGCCCTCGACACCTCTCGTGTCGATCTCGACAATATCGGCGCCGCCTCCACCGCAGAGGCGACCAGTGTCGCGAGACCGGCTGGATTGGCCGACCCGACGTCCGTCCTTGCGTCGATGACGTCAGGATCGGCGCTCTTTACCGTCAATGCCGCAATCTCAGGCATATCAGGCAATGCCGCGGTGACCACGAGGGCGGCACTGACGGCCGCGCTTCCGAGTGGATTACCCAATCCAAAGTCGGGTGGCTTTGATGGCGACGTGCCCGGTCTGTCTTTCCTCTATGAGACGCGCGCGGCCTACCTCGACATCGGCACGTTCTACGGTTCGGGGTATTTCGCAAACAATATCGGTTACAAGCCTGACCGTGACGTTCCCTTTCTCGGCGACGCCTACTTCGAGAACCAGTTCATCGACCAGCAACTGCGCCAGCTCGCCGGTCAGGGTCTCGGCTCACACTCCTTCATTCCGGGCAGCGACGCCGTAGAGCAGGTCAAGGAACTCCTCGACCAGGGCGTCGCCTTTGCCAAAAGCCATAAGCTCGCCATGGGTCAGGTTCTGTCGCCCGAGCAGGTCGCAGCTCTGACCGAACCGCTCGTCTGGTACGAGAAGAAAGTCGTCAACGGCATCGAGGTGCTGGTGCCGGTCGTCTATATCCCGAGCACCGAGATGGCCAAGCTTACCGCCTCCGGCGCGCTGATGGCAGGCGACAGCGTCACCATCAACGGCGGCTCCATCAACAACTCCGGCACGATGCTGGCCAAAAACAATCTGTCCGTTTCCGGCACCTCGATTGCCGCCAATGGCGGCAGCTTCAAAGCTGGCGGCAACGTCACGCTTGCCTCGACCGGTACGCTGACGCTCAGCGCCCAGTCGGTCAATCTCGGCGGCCAGACACTTGTCGTTCCCGCTGCGTCCGTTCAGGCTGGTGGCGACGCAAACCTGTCGGCCGACTCGGATCTGACATTGAAAGGCGCCAGCGTCTCGGCTGGCGCCAACACGACGCTGTCAGGCCAGACCGTCACCCTGGATGTCGCCAAGGCTGAGAATGGCGGCCAGGAAAATGCCACGGGGAGTTCGGTTTCATCCGGTGGCAACCTGACGATATCGGCCGATGACAATGTCAACGTCATCGGCAGTGCGGCAAAGGCCGGTAAGGCGCTCAGCGTCACCGCCGACAAGGGGTCCGTCAATGTCGTTTCCGCTGGTGTCGCCCACAAGACCAGCGACGGCTATACGACCACCGTGTCGACGGACCAGCAGCAGTCGCAGCTCTCTGCCGGCACCGATGCGACAATTAAAGCTGGTGATGACATCCTTGTCGCCGGTTCCTCGCTGAAGGCTGTGGGCAGTGCCAAGCTTGAAGCTGGCGATGATGTCAGCATCGTCGCCACCCAGGAACGCTCCGACAGCAGCTTTGGCAAGAATACGGCGACGGCGACAACCCATACCGGATCGGAAATCCAAGCCGGCGGATCGGTGTCGGTTACAGCGGGTTCCGGCTCTGGCGCTGGCGACCATGATCTCAGCATTATTGGCAGCAGCATCTCTGCTGGCGGCAAGGTCGAGCTGAATGCTTCCGACGACATCACCATTGCGGAGGTCGAAAACAGCACCACGCGTGATGCGTCCTGGAAATCGGGACGCACGAAGAACCACGGCCATTTCGAAACCGAGACGACAGTCGGCTCCTCCATATTGGGCGGTGACGGCGTCTCGACGACCTCGGGCGGCGACACCCTGGTCTCGGCCTCGAAGCTTCAAGCGGGTAGTGATGGGCATAGTGCCGACCTGACCATGAAAGCAGGGGGCGATCTCTTGATCGCGTCCGGCACGGACACCACGGCAACTGAGGTCGACTCGAAGCGAAAGGGCTTTCTTTCCAAGAAGAGCTCGCACCGTGAGACCTATGACGAGACGACTGTCGCCTCGGAGCTCGGAGCGTCCGGCAATGTCACCCTGAATGCCGACGGCAATGCCGTCATCGCGGGCTCGAAGGTGACGGCAGGTGGCAGCCTGGGCGTCGAAGGCGATAGCGTGTCCGTCATCGGTGCCGAGGAGCAGCACAAGCTGGAAAGCAAAAGCAAGAAGTCCGGTCTGTTTGCCGGTTCCGGCGATGGCTTCATCTCGCTCTGGGGCAAGGAGCAGAAGGACAAGAACCAGGTCTCCGAACTCAACGTCGCCTCGGCATTATCGGCCGGCACCGACGTCACGCTGAAGGCGCGCGAGAACGACGTCAATGTGATCGGTTCCAGCATCAAGGCCGGGCAGGACATGACGCTTGATGCCGCCCGCGATGTCAACATCACGCCCGGTGCGGAAAACAGCTTCGCCTCCGAGCAGGAGAAGCGCTCCGGCTTCGGCATCGCCTACAGTTCCGGCGATGGCGGCGCCTCGATCGGCATCGGTTATGGCAAGTCGGTCGACAAGACCGCGCAGTCGGCCGAGACCAACGCCACTTCGGCGCTGTCCGCTGGTCGCGACCTGACCATCTCGGCAGGACGTGACGCCAATCTGCAGGCCGCCAAGGTCGAGGCTGAACGCGACGTGGCGATCCAGGCAGAGCGCGATGTCAATCTCCTCTCGGCCCAGGACAAGTCTAACTACGAGCACCTGCACGAGGAGTTCTTCGCAGGCATCAGCCTGTCGGTGTCGACCTCCCTGGTGAGCGCGGCTGACAGCGTGAGCGGCGCGGCGCAGAAGATTACGAACATCTCCGATGGCTATTCCGCTGCGAACGCGGCCTTCGCCTCGCTCAAGGCCTATGACGCGCTCGACAAGATTGCCAAGGGCGGCAATGTTGCGTCGGCATCGCTGACGGTCGGCTTTACCTATCAGAAGGAAAAGGAAGCAGCTCAATCATCCGTTCCGGTCTTGACGGACATAAGGGCAGGGCAGTCGGTCACGATCGAGGCAGTCTCCGGGGATCTAACCAGTCATGGAGCGCAGATCGCTGCCGGCTACGATGCCGATGGCGAGGTCGTCATCTCCGACAATGAGAAAGCCGGTGATATTACGCTCAAGGCTGGCAAGGACATCATTCTCGAAAGTGCTGAGGCGACCAACAGCTCATCGACGAGCAGCGCGTCAGCAGGAGCAAGCTTCGGCGTTTCCGCCGGCGTCAACATCTACGGTGGGGTCAGCGGCGGACTGACGGGTAGCGCGAACGCGTCGGCTGGCAAGTCCAACGCCAACGGGACGACTCAGGTCAATACTCACGTCAACGGCACCGGTGACATTACCATGGAGTCAGGAAACGATACCCGTCTCGCGGGCGCGGTGGTTTCCGGCGACACGGTGACAGCCAATGTCGGTGGCGATCTGACCATCCTCTCCGTTCCCGACACCGGGGCAAGTTCCAACCACTCCGCTTCCGGCGGCTTCAGCCTGGGCGGCGGGCAGCTTCTTTCCGGCGTGCAGATCGGTGGCGGCAGCGGCTCGGGTCAGACGAACTGGATCACCGAGCAGTCGGGCCTCGTCTCCACGGGGACGATGGACGTCACGGTCGGCGGCAATACCCATCTGGGTGCCGGAAAGATCATCTCCGAATCCGGCGACCTCATACTCGATACCGGCACGCTGACCTATGACAACTTCGATGGCCGGAAGGGCTACGAGGGCTTCAGCGTCGATCTCGGCATCGATCTTTCCAGTGGCAAGGACGAGAACGGCAACTCCACCACCAACCACACACTGGAGGGTTCCTATCAGCTCGACGACACGCGCCAGACGGTTCGCGCCACCGTCGGGCCAGGCGACATCGTCATTCGCGACGACCAGCAGCAAGCGGCTCTCGAACAGGACGGCAGGTCCACGCGCCCGCTCGACGAGCTCAACCGCGATCCCGACAAGGCCTACGAGATCACCAAGGACAAGCATGTCGATCTCGACGTGTACCTGTCCAGTAACAGTTTGAAGGCGGCGGTCGAGGCGGGCAAAACGATCACACAGGCGCTCGGCGAGGCCTTCGACAAGATGACGGCCGCCGGCGTCCTGTCACCAGAAACTGCGGTGGCGCTGGCTCCTTACGCAAATGATCCCGAAGTGCTGGCGCAGCTTGCCCAATGCGGACAAAATCACAGCGAGAACGAGTTCCATTTCTTCGACTGGCTGATCACCCCCGCTCACGCCGAGGCTGCCAGTTGCGCTCTTTCTATTGGAGGCAAGAAATACTGGATCACTCCAACCGCAGCGTTGGACTGCCTGCAGCTTTTCAAAAATGCGGCCAACTTGGTAATTGGAGACGCAACGCTTGGCGGAACTGTTGTTGCCGGCCTCTTGACGGGCGGCTTCCTGCTGGCATCCACTTCGGCCACCGGCGGCGCCATCGATCAAACGAAGACACTGGACGATGGCACGGTCATCCATCTTACCGGATACGGCGATTCTTTTTCGCGAACAGCACATATAACCCTGCCGAACGGGAATAAGGTTTCGTTGCTGATGCGCGCAACGGAGGATGGATACGAAATCCTGTCTGGGACCGCGCTTGGCACCGCGATGTCCGATTTCTTGCTCGACAGCATGGCTCAGCAGATTTCGAGCGAAAGCGGAGTTCGCGTTGTCTATAACAAAAAGAGTGGGACAGGCGACACTAGCTCCAATTCTCCCACTACCTCAGATGTATCTTCAGGATCTCCGGACCCCGACGATGATGATAATAATCAATACAAAAGACCGAATGATACCCTACAGAAGGGAGACAAAATTGACCTAGATGCGTTTAGTCAGCGCGTTAAGGTGGAGGGTGAAACGAGATACGTCGATCCGAAATCTGGATACCAAATTGTCAAGGACAGGGCTGGCGTCAATTCACACGGCGGCAGTGCGTGGAAGCTGCTAGATCGCTCGGGCGGTCGCATTGGGACACTTAACTCTGACGGCGTTTATCTCCGAGGATAACTACAGTGAATAATCGACTCGACGAAAAGCTGAAAACCTACTCAATTTTACTTGGGTTCCAGGCAGAAGAGCTGCCGGCCCTGGGATTTAGTTTGTTGCATGTCTCAATTTTCGACCACTGGTTGTCGGAGGAGGAGGCAGATCGCTCCACTAAACTTTCATACTCAATCTCGATAAAGACTGGGAACCTTGATCGCTACCTCTCTGGTGAGAAGAAGTATCTCGCGTTCTACCGTTCTCTGTCGCGAAGTGGCGCGATATGCGGGAGGCCGGGTAAGCTAACTGCCTTCGAAGGTTACAATGAGAAACTGGAATCGATTCTAATCGATAGCTTGCGAGAGCATCGTTTGGCAGATCTGTATTTTGTCGAACCCGAAGTACGCCTTATTGCCGGATATGATCGAACCGATACGATAGCTGCGAAGACGATCGATGCGGTTAACCATGTCCGCCAAGAAGCGAGCGCGGCGGGACTCTACATCCTGCCGTAGTCAAGGTTGGTGTCTTCCCAGCGCTCGGACGTGCCTTGGGCGATGTCGGCGGCGGCGAGCCGTTCATGTCGGACGGTGCGCTTGTAGCATTCGACATGAACGTTGCGGCTTTCCCGGCTGGATGCGGCTCAAGGCAATTCCCTGCGTCTCGGCCTTTTCCATCGGTTTGCTGCTGTATTCAGGGCCGACGGCTTCCCCGGCAACTGTCGGCGAGCGGCGGGTTCAGTTCGGACGGCTTCGGTCTCTCGGGCAGCTACCAGAAGGCCAATGGCGATGCCGCGGTTGTCTCGGAGCAATCCGGTATCCATGCTGGCTCCGGTGGCTTCGACATCACCGTCGGCAATAACACCGCGCTGATTGGCGGCGTCATCAGCAGCCAGGCACCGGCAAACGACAATTGGCTTCAGACCGGCACGCTCGAATGGCAGGATGTCGACACCTATTCGAAGTGGCAGGCCGACACTTATGGCGGCGGCCTGTCGCTGCTCGGGCCGTCGCTCGCCCCATATCTCAGCGAGGGCGAAAGCGCCACCGGGAAGGCGCTTGCTGCCGTCTCTCCCGGTCAGATCATCATCACCGACCCGGCGAACCAGAGCCAGAACGTCGACGAGCTGCGTCGTGATACTGATAACACCAACACGTCGCTTCCCGGACTTCCGGATCTGCAGAATATCCTGCGTGAGCAGTTGAAGACGCAGGAACTCTATCAGGATGCGGCGGCCAAGGCCTCCAAAGCGATCGGCGACATCTCGCTGAAGCTCGAGCAGGCGGCAACGACGCCAGAGGAGCGTGCTTACTGGGCCGAAGGCGGTGTTGGGCGTGCCGCGCTTCACGCACTCGCCGGCGGACTGCTCGGCGGCGTCACCGATGTCACCGGCATGATCAGGGGCGCGCTTGGCGGTGCTTCCTCGGCCTTGCTTGGTCCGCACATCCGCGAACTCGTGGCCGAGATCGTCGACAGTGCCAATATCACGGATCCGGCCCTGCGGACCTTCCTGATCAATTCGATCAGCAGCGGTATTGTCGAAGGCATCGGCGCCGGTATCGGCGGAAGCGAAGGCGCTGCCTATGCCGGCAATGCCTTCCAGTACAATTACCTCACGCATCGGCAGTTGGAAAAGCAACTGGAGGAGATGATTGCGTGTGACGAGAACCAATCCTGCATTGGCAAGGTCGCTGAAAAATACAAGGCGATCGATGATATCCAGGACGAAGCCTTGGCCAATTGCCGGACGATCGCATGCGTGAAAATTCATCTCAAAGAGATCGAAGACGCCAAGAAGTATCTACTCGAAAATGACTACGTCGTCGAACTCGCGGAGTATTCCCTCGACGCTGCGAGCAGGATCGAATGGCAACTCCATATGTCGATCTCAAAGACAACGGCGAGATGTATTACGTCATTGAAGAACGTGGCGTCGAATTGAAGAGAATAAAATGCTCGTCGATTGATGACGTCTTGTACTTTGTGTTTTCAAGTATAACGCACGATATCGCTTCCAGCTATGCCGCGACGCATTCAATATCGGGCGTGGATTTCAGAAGGCCGATGTTTCAAGAGCAGCTCAGGTTGTTGGCGCTCGCGTCAAGCGAATGGAGAAAAAAAAGAGAGCTGGAAATCAAGGCAATCTTGAGTGAGGCGCCGTACAATGACGGGCTGCTCTAGTTCAACAGCTACCGCCCCGGCGATCCCCATGATTTCTATCTGGCGACTGAGGTCTTGATTGGAATTGCTGGCCAGGAGGGGCAGAGATCTTCTCCTTTGAGGTTTCGACGGTTCGCCAAAAATCGGACGGATGAACCGACCTTCGTCGGGCACTGGATATTCATGGATCACTACAATCCGCAGGCGCTCGAAGCGCTTGTTCGGCACGCTATTGCTGATACTGAAGGGAGACTTGGAATGAGATTGCGACCAAAGTGGCGCGATACATGTTCTGGAAGCACGAAGACTACCGGCCGTTCGAAACGGAACTCGAGCACCGCATTGCAGCGATCAAATACCGCTGCCCTATGTTTGATTGTTGCCGCTTCCACCCAACTCAGTGCGTGCACGGCAGCAAGTTCCGTGAAAATCGGCATAGACAGGGCTATTAGCACCAGTTTTGCATTGCCCTTTAACAAGCTCAACGATCAATGGAGTGGTGCGCCGGTCGCAGAGTTCCGTCGCAGGTTTGGTCCGCCAGTTAAAACCAAGGAATCTCCCGATGGGGATGTCTTGACCTGGCAGCATGAACGCATGGCTCGAGCGCCGGGTCACTGGGCTCAATACCCCACGCGCGGTGTCACCATGACGTACTACGTGCCGGAACACGACGAGGTGAGACGATGCGTTATCGCGGTCTCGACAAAGGAGGGCCTAATCTCCCGGATCAAGACGCTAGAGGACAGCATGGCTCCCGGCGCCAATTCCATTTGTCAAAGCGCCTTCGGCCATGATGCACGAGCGCCAGCCGTCACCGCTTTTTGAAAGAATGGGATGAAAATAGATCCGACCGAGATTCCCTGCTTGACGCATCCGTTACGTTGCAAAAAGCCCCAGTCGAGGGTGTTCGTCTGTAAGCGGGAACGTTTACGACGGTTTGCGACAACCACTTGAAGGGAATCATGAAATGAATGCTATTGCAACTGTAGTATTAGGCCGTGGACTCGTTATGGCGGAGAGTGAGACGAACACAAGCCAGTTTGGTCATAGCCAGAAAAGTCATGCCCAATTTGTCATAACGGGTTGCAATTTGTCGGAAGCATTTGAGTTTACTGAAGAATCGTTCGATGAGATTGCGTTTCTTATATAGCCACGGGCTAAAAACGAGCGGTCTCTTCCGGTTGGATTTTGGTGGAATGTTCGCCCAAGAGCGTTTGGTTCTCAACTTTTCTCGGAGCCAATCGGCGTCGTAAGCTTTATCTGCAAGAAGCATAACGCCCGAGGGAAGGTCTTCGAGCAGTTCGTTCGCTGCCGTTAGGTCATGGGCGTGACCGGGTGTGATGGCAATCTTGATTGGCAGCCCGTTTCCATCGGTGACAGCATGGATTTTCGTGGTAAGACCACCCCGACTTCGCCCAAAGCAGCGATCCTGATGCTCTGCCCTGAGCGTTGCCGCTAAATGATGAACGCGAACTGAAGTGCCGTCGATCATCGTGATGCCATCATCCGACGGGCGCGTGACGGCATCCATCAAGCTGTCCCAAATTCCAGCCATCGTCCAACGCCTGAAACGATTATAGCAAGTCGTATATGGTCCATATCGGTCAGGGACATCACGCCAAGGGGCTCCCGATCGAAGAACCCAGAAGATGCCGTTCAGCACCCGGCGATCATCAACGCGTGGCACACCTCGCGGCTTATTGGGTAGAAGGGGTTCGATCAAGCTCCACTCGAAGTCGGTAGATCATATCGGCTCATTCTGGTGCTGAATCAGAAATCGGCCTTTTATGAAAGCCCCCATACGCGAAAATAACCATTGCTGCGCCCCATCGGGGAATGACAGGATGGCACGAAACAGTATCGAAAGGTCAATCATGGAACGGCTTGAACGCGATGCACCATTTCCTGTCAAAATGCAGGGCCGGTGGACGGACGTGGAAGATTCAGATTCGGAGTTGATAGTCCAGGGCAGTGAAATCATCTGCTTCGGCGAAACAATCTCTTATGATTACAAGCTGGTCGATACAGTTGATGGCGCGTTGACCGTCAGCCTGAAGATAGACGATCAAACCGCTGAGGATGCCTTCCAACGCGCCAACATCACCGAGTTGGTGATCACGCCAGAAGGCGATTTCCACGCATACAATGTTAAGTTCGCCAGCCAGTTCGAACGCGCCGCGGGCTAACGACCTCTACGGCAAAGCCGACTTTATGAGTTCACGGCCTAGCAAAAACCATCGGCATCGGGTCCGTTACAAGCGGTAACTAGGAGGGGCTTTCCAGCCCTCAGTGCCCGATCCCGCCTACGTCAGGAATTCTCGCACAGGCTTCCATGCCAACCAAGCAGGGCCGCGAAAGAATGGACGACCGGGCGGCGTTTCAATTGTCGATGAACAGCGACTTCGGAATGTCGAGTCCAATCGTGGTAATCTCTTCTATGGACGGCCTCCTCACATGCGGCTCCAAACAACACCGCAATGTGGCACATCGCGATGCCGGGCGGAGGAGCCGTCCACAGCGTCACAAGGGGCCATGTCCCGCGCGGTAAAACTGTCCGACAGCAGGATTTTGCTGAGGAGAGTTACAGCTATGCTCGTTGGGTACGTCGTCGCGCTCGGAACAGTCACTTATCCACGCATCCGTGTCGGCAATTTTGTGGAATTGTGGCTCTCGCCGGGTCGTAGTGCCACACCACTACTAAAACGTCATGTGGGACCATCCATCCATCACTCTGTCGCACTACACGGATCTTTTTCAGCCTGCCATCCGCAATCCAAACTGTGCCACGCCCAATGTACTCGTCATGTTGCCATATGGTGTCGTACACTTTGTCGCCTGGGTTGCCGCCCTCTTGCGATAATTTGCACGACGAGAATTTACGGTATGAACCTCCATCCAATGTCCAGTCGTCGCCAATTTCCTGCCATTCCTTTGACCCAGCTAATTTGCTTAGAGCCCACCCGCCTTCGAATTTGGCCTCTTGCAGCAACTTCATCGCGCCGTCAGGCTCGACGAAAAATAGCTCTGTGCTCAATCGGTTCGTACTGCGGCCAGCAATATAGGCGTTGTTGACGTCGAGACAGGAAAGGTCCGCATCCATTGCATGCGCCATCGCTGCTGGAAATGTGAGCGCAAACGCAAATGCCATTGTTCGGAATAAAATGTGCAATGAGGGCATAAGGATACCGGTGGGCAGAAGGGGCCCACAATCTGTCCGTAGGTCGCCATATAGTCAACTTCTGACAGCGCTCAAATCTGTCACTTGCTGCCAGCTTCTGCAATTTAAGGCATCGATGTCTGATGCAAGCTCGCGAGCAGTGGCGCCTTTGGCGGCGCTGCGATCCCGGTCGCATGGACGCTTCAGGCCCGATAGCGCCCCGCCTGATCATCAATGACTGCTTCGGTGTGCTTTTGCTAGAGCTTCATCGAGCCATCTGTCATGCACTATCCTACGGTCACAGCCCGGATAGTAGCAGTTCCTGAACTCGACGGTGAAGCGGCTCCGATCCATTCCTTCGAACGACATACCGCATAGCGAATAAGCCCCGGCCAAGCCGACAAAGAGGCTGAGCAGAATTACCGCATAGGTGAAGTGACGTGTTGTGATCAATCGCACGGCTCCAAAGCCGCAAACTTACAGGAACGCTGTTTTCAGTTTCGTCACCGAAGTCGTTAAAATCACAAAACAACGCAATTCAAGAAGCCACTTGAGCCGTAGCCCACGTCATACCTTAGAAGATGTTTATTGCACTGCGGGAGCCGGATCGGCGACGTCCGGCAACACGGTGGAGCATTGCCGGGCAGTCATGCCGATCGACGTGGTGAGGGATACCCAAAAGGAGTCAGAGCCTTGATATGGTTGGCCAGCATCACAGGCAGGCTGTTTCTGTGACGCAGGACGCAGACAACCATAAGGGCGCAGAGAGACGCGACGATCATCAGGAGCGGCCCTATCCTTGATCGTCTTTCTCGAACCCGAGCGGAGGGCCTGGCACATCCGTCCGCGCTTTTGGGCCGACGTCAGGCGCAGTCATTACCGCGGTTAGATCGGCAGCGGCTTTGTTGATGAACCTATCGCCATCCGACACGGAGCGATGTTTCTTGCTTGGCTTCCTGTCCCACTCGGAAGGGACGTAAGGCTTGGTCATCGCCGCGGTCAGGTCGGCTGCGGCCTTCTTCATGAATCTATAGCCATCCGGCACAGAGCTGTTCCTCGATTGATACGGAAGAGCCCATAACGCCCCTCCGCCCTCGATATGCGAAGAGCAAGCAGGATGCTGTGGCCCAAATGCTTCGGCAACCTTGCTCGTCAGTAAGTGACCGAAAGCGGCATTCCATCATGCCTCTGAAAACGCGCAATTATCGATAGCGCCAGTTCCTGCCGAGCGGACCTGGTCCTAATGCGCTTCTCAGCGCAGGCGTTGTAGAAAGCCCGCTGGCAGATGTCGATTTCTTCACGGCTCAATGACATTCCTGCCTGGGCGATTTGTCTTCTGATCATGTTGTTCTCCAATTGGGTGCCCCTTGCCCGGATTGCCGCTGCGACAACAGTCAGCCAATCCCGCGACAAGGACGCAGACAGCATCATGCTGCCGCTGCCATGACTAGGAATCGTGGCTTACGCGGAGATGGAAGGCGCAACCTTTGAGTGTCCATAAAGCGCAAGCTTCATCCAATTTTCGCAACAAACTTCGAAACCGGCACGGAAGAGGTGGCTCGGGAAAATTGAACGGTTGAGGTATGTGGCTTTCGGCTCAACCGGTGGCGGTCTGTTCGAACGCTAAAGAGTAATTTAGCGATCACTGCCGCTCGCCCACGCTTGCGAACAAGGAAACTGGGAGGGAGAGGGCCGGTCCCGGTCGTCGCCGCCGGTTGTAACGTTTCTGCAAAAACGTTACAACCGTAACCGGGCTTCACAATCTTGCGCCTTATGTGCTGTCGCAACCGACTGAGCGCGTAACACCAAGCGTGAACGATCGAGAACCAGAAGCCCGACCCGATAAGCCTCTACGCCCGTTGTCAATCTGGCTCCAATCCCCGCAAAACAACCGGTGCATCGAATGAACGATCAGGCAAGCCGTTACGCCGCGCGGGGAACGACGTCGGCCGCTTCCCTGAAAGTCTGACATTTCTATCGGCGCAATTTGCATGGAATTGTGGGCACCGTGCTATATCTGGCGCGCCCACGCACCAGCTATTCCAATGCAAATTTCGGCGGGGCGATTTGCGCTTAGCCGATTTTCATCAGGATTGGAAAGGTCTGTTGGAACCAGATTGCGACGTCACTGATGAAACCGAACATGAAAGCGAGGCCGGTGAGGATCAGGAATATGCCCATGACTTTTTCGACCGTTCCTAGATGCCGGCGGAAGCGTATCAGAAAGCCCATGAAGGCACCGGAGAAGCCGGCGGCAATCCAGAACGGAATAGCAAGGCCGAGGGAATAGACCGCCAGAAGTCCGGCACCCGAACCGACAGTCTCTCGCGAAGCCGCGACGCCGAGGATCGCGCCGAGTACCGGGCCAATACAAGGGGTCCAGCCGAAAGCGAAAGCCAAGCCCATCACATAGGCACCGGTCAGCGTCGCTGGCTTGCCGCTGCCTTGAAAGCGCGCCTCGCGGGCAAGAATTCCAATCCGGAAGACTCCCAAAAAATTCAAGCCCATGATGATGATGATCAGGCCGCCGATCTTTGCCAGGAGATCGAGATGCTGGCGAAGCGCCATGCCGATGCTGGAGGCACCAGCCCCAAGTGCTACGAAAACGGTGGCGAAGCCGAGCGTGAAGAAAAGCGCTGAAAATAGCACGCCGCGCCGTGCGTCCGGGGCAACGGCAATCGTGCTGCCGCCGCGGAACTGCTCGACGGAAATACCGGCCATGTAGCAGAGATAAGGCGGAACGAGAGGCAGGACGCAGGGCGAGAGAAACGACAGCGCGCCGGCAAACAGGGCGCTCAACAAGGAAATATCGGCAATCGACACTTAGGCACTCCGGCGGCAGGCACGCATGTGCGAAGTCCTATCGTAACGGAGCCATCCGAGCCAATCACCTTTTTGCGTTTTGAAGAGAAAGTAGAGGTGGCCGGGTAACTCTGTAGCCGCATTAAAATGGCGATGGCGCGACTATCGCGTGCCATCGCCATGCAACCGAAGCTACCATCACACGACTTTAGCGGTCTCGGCAGACGGTTTTGTATTTTGTGATGTAATGATGGTGGCTCTTCTTCTGATAGGGCTGGTCCCAGCACACCTGTTGCGCGTAACGCGGACGATAATAGTTGTCGTCGTCATCATCGTCGTAGACATAACGTGGCTCGTGTCGGTAGTAGCGTGGCGGTGGCGGATCGTCATAATACTGCGGCCCGGAGCCGAGCTCGAAGTATACGCCGTCCGCGAAAGCCGGTGCGCTCACGAGCAGCGTCGCAAGTCCGGCGGCTGCAACAGTAAGCTTTCTCATGATCGGTCTCCATCTGTATCTGCTGACTTAACGCCTTTGGAGCGCTGTTGGTTCGACAGATTAGATGCGGCGCATGAATGCGCACTGAAACCGGCGTTCATCTGCCAGTCATGCGCCGGATGATCGCAAGAGGGTCATGATTCGATCGAGTCTGTATGTCACAGTCACCCGCAGAGGCGAACGCCATCGCTCAGTGATCCGCGTCAGAGACATGGGGAATGTGTAGTATCTGGCCGTCGATCAAGAGGAGGAAATGATCTTCATCGAGACGATTCACGATCTCGCCGTCCTCCGTCATATAATCGGTCTTGGGCGAAGCCGCGTTCTGGCCGGAAATCCTGATCTGCTGAATGACGACGTAGGTCTTCCCTCCGTCGTTCTGACACCGAAACCGCCGTTCCTCTCTATAGTTCGACATGGCTTGGCCTCCATCGCATTCCAACGGAATCTTTGCTCCCATCGATGCGATTTCAAGGCCCTCCGGCTATTTCGGGCGATTTGACGCTGCTTGAGACGCCGCATGCCGAAACACAGTTTGGAATCCGCCAAAGATGAGCCTCGGCGGGGTTCAGCGGGGAGGCATAGGGCGCGCGCTCAATAACGGCGAGATCGTCAACAGACTAGCGGGACGCTGCGTTAGCGACGCGGTTGCCAGCGTTCTGCGTCGCATTGACGGTATTGGCCGCATCGCGACCAAAGCCCTTGATCGTGTTTGCGCACGAACTCAATGTAATGAGCACGCACAAGGCAGCAGCAACTTTCGCGGTGATCGTCATTTTCCCGTCTCCCAGTTGGAGTCGATAGGTAATGCGCGAGGCCGCAAGTTGTTCAAAATGAACCACAATTGCGTTGAGTTGATGCGAGGATTGTTCACGGAAGAGAGTGTCACAAGAAAAAGCCCGGCGGGATAGAATCCACCGGGCCTTTTGCGGACCTACATAGGCGATGCTGGTCCGGCAGCGCGGATTTCAAACGCTGCAACTATGAAACGGGCAACGCCAGCAAAGGTTCCCACAAATGTTGCGTAGGTCGCTATCAAGTTTGTGCCGGACCATGCGATTTTGAGCGGACGACCGGCATCAGCGCCTGCGCCGCCGGGCGTATTTCAACATGCAGCCAGCCAGGGGCAGGCTTACTGGCCGCTTTGAAGGACTTGCGCTGAATAGGCTTGCTAGCGTTGCGGAAGCCAGACCGCTGTGATGGCATGTTAGAGGGGATCGAATTTCAAACTTCCACGTCACAACGGAACTTCATTTCTTTTGTTCACTAATTTTATAGACAATATTTGATGCAACAAAGAAGGAGAGATACATGTCGCTACGATTGGTGGGCATTGCCGGTAGCTTCAACCGTCCGTCAAAAACCTATACCCTTGTCGAGCATATCGCTGGGCTTGCCGCTGAAAACTACGGCTTCTCCACGAAGATTTACGATCTCAAGGATGTCGGCCCGTCGCTTGGTACGGCCCTGTGGCGCAGCGAGCTGGATGCCCAGGCGACCCAGGTTCTCGATGATATCGTCAAGGCGGACGTTCTCGTCATTGGCTCGCCGACCTACAAGGGGTCGTATCCCGGTCTGTTCAAGCATCTGATCGATCTGATCGAGCCGAACGAACTCCGCTCCAAGCCGATCATCATCTCAGCGACCGGTGGCGGGGATCGCCACGCGCTGATTGTAGAGCATCAGTTGCGGCCTCTGTTCGGCTTCTTCATGGCCCACACGCTGCCGACGGCCATCTATGCTTCGGATCGCGATTTCGTCGACTACAAAGTCGCCTCGGAGGCGCTGTCTGGCCGTATTGGCGCTGTTGTCGATGAACTGGCCGCCTTCTCCTTCGTGCCCTCGACAAGAGCTTCACTTCAAGCCGCCGAGTGAACGCAGGAGGGATGATGACATGGACGGTGCGGAGAAAGTGGCGATGGGAAGCGAGCTTTGGAGCGTCTTCGACTTCGCTCGCCGCTATCGGCTGACGATCCGGGAGCAAAATCGCCTCTTGATGCTGTTCGGTCCCGTCGCCAGTGCCACGGACCTGCTTTCGAATGCGAGGCGGAACCAGTTGATCTGAGGGGTAAGGAGAAAACGATGATGCAGTCTCTTCTTCTGTGGGTCCGATCGGTGCTCCGCATCAGTCTTTCCCAACCGGCGGCCGCGCGGATCGAGTGGCCTCAGGACGGCGAGCCGACAGCCCGCGACTATGAAATCTATTATTGGAACCCATCTCCGGGCCCCTGGTACTGAGGGATCGACATGGTCGTTTTCGATGATCGCCGCATCGCTCTGCGAGACCGGCGAGTGAGCGCAGCAGCAGATACGGCCGCTCCCGTGGTTACGATCCTCGCCTTCGCGTTCCTGTTCGCAATCACGCTAGGCGTTCTCTAGGAACCGACAGCTCGCTCTTAAGACGCGATAAGGATTGATGATGACGCCAGTACTTATTCTCCCCGGGCTCTTTGGATCAGAGGATGCACACTGGCAAAGCGCCTGGCTGCGGGATCATCCCGAAAGTCGTCTCGTCCAGCAGGATAACTGGGATCATCCGAACCTGAATACCTGGCGAGCGAGGCTCGAGGCCGCACTCGAGGATGCCGGAGACGCCTACATCGTTGCCCATAGCCTCGGATGCCTGTTGGCTGCAAGTCTCGCTGGGCGGCCCGCAGCGGGCCGGGTGAGGGGAGCCTTGCTGGTAGCGCCATGCGACCTGCCGGCGACCGACAAACTACATCCAGGGCGGATTGCTTTTGGCACGATGCCAACGGCCGAACTGCCGTTTCCCAGCGCGATCGTCGGTAGCCTGAACGATCATTACATGTCGCTCGACCGCCTGACGCTCTTTGCCCGTCTCTGGGGCAGCGAGTTGCGCAATGCCGGTCTGGCCGGACACATCAATGTCGCCAGCGGCTACGGCCGTTGGCCGGGCGGCTACCGTATCTTTGAGAAGCTGAAAGCAAGAACTCATCATCTCGATAAGATACCGCAGAGGAAGCCGTCGCTCGGCAGAGCGGCTTCGTCGGCGTGGTAATCAATGTCGCTGGCAATCGGTCGTCGACAATATCGCGCGAAGGTGGTCGGCCGAGCTATTTCGTCTCGCAGACGTTCTCCTTCATGGGCGCGACTTTCACGGAAAGTGCAACGCGCCATGGATTAAGAGGTTCTGTAGAATCATAGACAGAATAAATGTGTATAATTGAACTGCCGAGCAGGCGGCTTTGGGCCATTCATCAGTTCAGCATTTTGGCGCAAGTGCTTGAACAGCGGCAGAAAACGGCTACACAATCGCCGTTCATTGAAACCAACGCCATTTACCAACAAGGATCACCGCTCATGAGCCTCCGTATCAACGATATTGCACCGGATTTCACCGCCGACACCACACAGGGTTCCATCCAGTTCCACGACTGGATCGGTGACGGCTGGGCTGTTCTCTTCTCGCATCCGAAGAACTTCACGCCGGTCTGCACGACCGAACTTGGCGCGATGGCCGGGCTGGAACCCGAGTTCCGCAAGCGCGGCGCCAAGATTATCGGCATCTCCGTCGACCCGGTCGAAAGCCACAGCAAGTGGAAGAGCGACATCAAGACGGCGACCGGCTTCGATGTCGACTATCCGTTGATCGGCGACAAGGACCTGAAGGTTGCCAAGCTCTATGACATGCTGCCGGCCGGAACTGGAGAAACGTCCGAAGGCCGCACGCCCGCAGACAATGCGACCGTCCGTTCCGTATTCATCATTGGTCCCGACAAGAAGATCAAACTGATCCTGACCTATCCGATGACGACCGGCAGAAACTTCAACGAGATCCTCCGCGCGATAGACTCCATCCAGTTGACGGCAAAGCACCAGGTTGCGACGCCGGCAAATTGGCAGCAGGGCGAGGACGTCATCATTACGGCCGCCGTCTCCAACGAGGATGCCGTAACCCGCTTCGGTTCGTTTGACACGGTGTTGCCGTACCTGCGCAAGACCAAGCAGCCACAGGCTTAAACGCTTTGGCAGGGGCTAGGCACTGGACGGGAGCGCTTGATGGCACTGGAGCGACAATTGCATCTCGGCGCCTTCATGCGCCCCGTCAGCCTGCATACAGGGGCATGGCGTTATCCGGGCGCCTATCCCGACGCGAACTTCAACTTCAAGCACTTGAAGGAGTTCGCGCAAAAGCTGGAGGCGGCGAAGTTCGACGCCTTCTTCATGGCGGATCATCTCGCCGTGCTCAACATGCCGGTGGAAGCTTTGAAGCGAAGCCAGACGGTAACCTCTTTCGAGCCGTTTACACTGCTGTCTGCCCTTGCCGCCGTCACTGATCGGATCGGCCTCGTTGCGACTGCCTCGACAACCTTCGATGAGCCCTACCACGTAGCTCGCCGCTTCGCCTCGCTCGACCATATCAGCGCCGGTCGGGCGGGCTGGAACATCGTGACGACGGCCAATCCCGATGCCGCGCTGAATTTCGGCCTCGAGGAGCATGTCGAGCATGGCGAACGCTATCACCGCGCCCGCGAATTCTACGACGTGGTCACAGGGCTCTGGGACAGCTTTGCTGACGACGCTTTTACGCGCGATGTCGAGAGCGGTCAGTTCTTCGATCCGGCCAGAATGCACGTCCTCAATCATAAGGGTGAAGAACTCAGCGTCCGCGGCCCACTCAATATCGCTCGGCCGCCGCAAGGTTGGCCTGTGATCGTGCAGGCAGGGCAGTCCGAGCCAGGGCGCCAGCTTGCCGCCGAGACGGCCGAAGTTGTCTTCTGCTCGCCGCGCGATCTACGCGCAGCGCAGGGGCTCTATGCGGATATCAAGGGGCGCATGTCCGCGATCGGACGGGGTCCCGATAACCTCAAGATTCTGCCGGCCGCTTTCATCGTCATCGGCAACAGCGTCGAGGAGGCGCGCGCGAAGCGGGCACGGCTCGATAGTCTCGTTCATTATGACAGTGCCGTCGCTTCGCTCTCGATTGCCCTTGGTCATGATGCTTCTGGCTTCGATCCCGATGGACCCCTGCCTGACATACCGGAGACGAATGCCAGCAAGACTGGCCGCGCCCAGGTTGTGAAGGTCGCTGAAGAAGAGAAGTTAACCGTTCGGCAGCTTGCGCAGCGCTACGGCGGTTATTCTGGCCTGGCCTTCGTGGGGACATCGGAAACAATTGCCGATGAGATGGCGCAATGGCTGGGGGAGCGCGGCAGCGACGGTTTCAACATCGTATTCCCGTATCTTCCCCAGGGTCTCGACGATGTCGTGAACCAGCTCGTACCCGAGCTGCAACGGCGCGGGATTTTCAGACAGGACTATGAGGGCACGACGCTCCGTGAGCACCTCGGCCTTGCTCGACCCGCCAACAGTTTTTTTGTCAGCCCCTGAGACGCTATGTCTGGAGCCTCGAACTCTGTTTGCCCGCATTTACGCGCATAGGTCTCAAGCATTCGCCGGTAGCCATTTATTTCCACTTCCGTGTGCAATACTCCTCGCATCAGCCCAATGGCGCGATACATTGTTGGCTGCAGTGTAACCGGGGGTGGTAAGGAGAAACAAATGAGCAGATTTCGTGCGTTCGTGGCGGCTGGAGCGTTGATCGGTCTTTCGGCTCTCGCATCGGCCTGCGCGACACCGCCGAATTCAATGGGTTCTGCGTCAGGCTATGAGCCCGGAGATTCAATGAATCGAGCCTGCGAGGATGGTTTCAGACCTGGCGACGGCCGCTCCTGCAGCTACTGACCGGCGGTAGCGCATGGTAGCGCTACTGATCTCGTTCATCCGCCTGCTTGATGTCATCCCAATGCGGATAATGCTCGGCACACCACCATCGCGTTTCGCCGCTTTTGGAAGAGGTGTGTCCGAAACCTCCCCATTTCCCGCATCCGACGACGCAGCAATAGTGGTTTACATGAATGTTGGCGCCAGGCGCATGCGAATGATTTTCGATGCTCATCGCGACAGATTCCCAATCGCGCACCTTCATCGCCGCATTTGTACCACACAACGCCTAGGCGGCGCGAGTTCGCTGTCAGGTCGGAGTCGATCGGGTTTCGACGCGGAAGAGGGAATGCCAACTGCCCGGTCGGACGAATGGTCACGGACAGTCGCGTTGCAAATGAGGCGACGAGCTATTCGAGTGCCTCAAATCGAAGGAGTAGCGATCCTGAGATGATGTCCCAGGGAGTGGTGTAGCTCGGGCGATCGTCGAGCTTTCCGGACAGGGCCGGGAACGGGTCAACTTGCGGCAGGCAAGTTGATGAGCGGATCATCGCTCATTGTGGCGATGGTTTCCAGTGTCATATAGCGCGAGCGCTGCACCGCCCACTCATCATTTTGCTCCAGCAGCAAAGCGCCGACGAGTCTGACGATGGCATCGTCGTTTGGAAAGATGCCTACCACCTCGGTCCTTCGCTTGATTTCTCCATTCAATCGCTCGATCGGGTTCGTGCTGTGAAGCTTGGTCCAGTGCTGCTTGGGAAAGGTCATGTAGGCGAGGACATCTTCCTCGGCGCTGTCCATGAGACCAGCAAGTTTCGGCACTTTCGGCCTGATCTGATCGGCGACGTTACGCCATTGTTGGCTGGCGGCTTCCGGCGTGTCTTGGGCAAAGGCTGTGGCAATGAAGGCTGAGACCACGCGTCGGCCACTCTTGCCGGCGTGAGCCAGGGCATTGCGCATGAAGTGAACGCGGCATCTTTGCCAGGTGGCGGAAAGGACTTTGGAGACGGCCGCCTTGATGCCTTCATGCGCATCGGAGACGGCGAGCTTGACGCCGCGCAGACCGCGCCGGGTGAGCTTGCGCAGGAACTCCGTCCAGATTGGCTCGGCCTCAGAGGTGCCGATTTCCATGCCAAGCACCTCGCGACGACCATCGGTGTTGACACCGACGGCGATGATGACAGCGACGGAGACGATGCGTCCGCCACGCCGGACTTTGAGGTAGGTCGCATCGATCCAAAGATATGGCCAGTCGCCTTCAATCGGACGCTCAAGGAAGGCTTTGACCTCATCGATCTCCTCACAGAGCCGCGAGACCTGGCTCTTGGAAATGCCACACCCTCGCATCTGCTTGATGGCGCGGCATTTCTAGGACACCGCGGCGAGGGGATTAATATGAGCAGGTTTCGGGCAATGATAGCGGCCGGATTGCTGATCGGTCTGAGCGCGGTTGCGTCGGCGTGCACGACGGTGCCGCAGAATCGAAATCCGCCCGATTATCAATATAATCCAAGAACTTCGGTGAACCCGGCTTGCGCGGATGGCTTCAGGCCGAGCAATGAGCGCTCATGCAGTTATTGAGTTGGAATGGTAGGCTGACTATCCGGAACACGCTCAGCCGCGGAGAATCATGACGAACTCAGTGTCTTTGAAATATCCTTTGAAAACAGCGGAGAACTCGTCACACAACTTCTTTGATGCCTCGAAATCCTCGATAACGTGACTGTAGATATCTCGAATAAGGCTTTCCAGTTCGGACGCGGCCAACTCGAATAAGTCCGCAGCGCGCAGTTGTTCATCGGAGGTTAATTCTTATTAACCCAGACTCGCAGCCTGAAAGGATGCGCCGATGATGAAGAAACTTTTTGCCCCAATCGCAGCCATGGTCCTGGCTGCATCTTTCTCCCTGCCGCTAAACGCGACACCGATCGTCGTGCCGAAAGCAGTACCTATACACACCCCCGACGTCGAGCTTGTCAAACACAAGGGCCATGGGAATGGCTATGCTTATGGTCACTGGAAGAACCGAGGTTACGCATACCGCGACTGCCGGTATTACGGCTCGTGCTACCAGCCACGGTATTCCGGCTATCCACGGTATTATGGATATCCGCGGTACGGCTATCGCGACTATTACTCCTATCAACGTAGGCCAGGTGTGACCGTGTATTTTGATTTTTAGTAGTGCCAGGGACACCAACCTTGGCGCACCATTGAGGAGACTGGAGCCGTCGGCGCGAATGCCGGCGGCCTTCCTCATCCTCCGCAATAGGAATGTCCGGTGGGACCTTTCCGTCTGGCGGCAGATTTGGCTACGCTCTAGGCAGTGTTTCTGGCAGCTCTGATCGCCAGCGCCTGGACCTTTACACACACAACACCGGGCTGCGTCCAGCGACAGGCGCATCGCATGCCTGCGTCGTTCCACATCAGCTTCCGATTGGCGTCTATCGGGATTTGGATTTTCACTCTGAGCGGTACCGATACCTCGACGCAGTGGTTTGCAGGATCAAAGTCGCCGGTGTCGAGCTTGGCTCTTGTGCGGCTGCCAGCCCTCCTTCAATGATTTCAGCTTGAATAGGCGTTCTCCAGTCGGGCGCCCATGGCGCGCGTGTCGAACGGTCTCATGCTTAGGTTCTACTGCCATTGCTCATTCACCACAATGCCAGGTGGTCGAAATAGCACGTTCCGGTTGCTCGATACGGCGCCTCGTTATATTAGAGCCATCTTAGCGTTCTTGATCCACTCCTGTGAGCGTCACGGAAGGTTATCGTGACAGGCAGCATCGACATGACTCAAAAGGCTCGTCCCCTGTTCTTAGTGGCGAGCCTTTTCTTTTGCCTACTCAAGAGGCTAAGCGCCGGCTTTCCGAGAGGTTGCAGACACCGGCTAACCACCAGCGGGTTTTTCGCGCCAGAAATGGCGTTATGATAAACATGAAACTATTGGCGAAAATTCGAAATTATGTAACAAAAACAATGAAATTGGCGGAAGAGGTGGGATTCGAACCCACGGTACGGTTTCCCGCACGCCGGTTTTCAAGACCGGTTCCTTAAACCACTCGGACACTCTTCCATACAGTTGATTTGACGTCGCTTTCGGAGCTGGCGCCTATTCTGCTGTCGCCGTCGCGGTGAGCTCAGGCCATGCAGCGTTTAAAGCCGTTCGGGGACAGCGTCAACTGGTTCTGTCGGCTTGGCGGATGGCTACGGGAAGGGAATATCGCCCTGGCGAACGCTCTGCCGGGCGGGCGCCGACTGCATTGTCCAGAGTGTTAAATTAGTGACTTATTAACCATACTAATTAGAATTGTTCCTATCTGGGCGAAATGCTTCGCAAATTCGCCACGAAAGCCGCATGATTAAAGTCTCGTTAGGTTGGTGGGATTAGGGGTGTCTGGCCCGATCGGGGCAGATTTCTTAACCATAACGGTCTTGAGCGGCGTGGGACATATGAAACGAGACTACGGGGCGGCGTCATTCGCAGCGGGGATGCGATGGGTTGGGCTGTCGCTCATCTGCGCAACAGTTACGGCATGCGGTACCGCGCCGACGCCCACGAAACGTACCCACGGCAAGGAATATTTCTCTGAGAAGGAATACGGCGTCAAGGCGAGCCCGCGCGTTGCCACCGGCAATAATATCCCGAAGGGCGGTGGCCGCTATATGGTCGGGGACCCCTACGTGGTGAAGGGGAAGTGGTACTACCCGAAGGAAGATTTCTCCTATAACAAGGTCGGCATCGCATCTTGGTACGGCTCGGCCTTTCATGGTCGTCTGACGGCAAACGGCGAAGTATATGACCAGATGCATCTTTCCGCCGCACACCCGACGTTTCCTCTGCCGAGCTATGCACGTGTGACGAATACGGAGAACGGTTCGTCCATTATCGTGCGCGTCAATGATCGTGGTCCGTATCACGAAGGGCGCATCATCGACCTGTCGAACAAGACGGCGGATATGCTTGACCTGCAGCACAGCGGTACCGGAAAAGTTCGTGTTCAGTATGTCGGTCGGGCGCGCATGGATGGTCACGACATGCCTTATCTGATGGCCTCCTATGTGCCAAAGGGCAGTCGCATTCCGGGTATCAACCCGGGCGGCGGGCAGATCGCCAGCGGGGTCATGGTCGCCTCCAACAGCAAGCGCATAACCGCCGACCAACTCGAGAGCTTCGGCGGCTTCACGCCTGAACCGGAGAGTGTCCCGGTACCGGTCTCGGCGACGTCCTATGCTGGCTCGACCCCGAGCGCCAGCTACAACGCCGCGCCCGTTCCGACACCGATGCCGTCGCCGTCTTTCGGTGGCGCAGCACCGCTTGCAGCGCCAACCGCCGGGCAAATGGTCATTCTGCCGGAATTCGGCCCTTTCCCATATGAACGTCCCTATGGAGGACAGCGTTCTCTGGCGAGGGGGTACCAGGAAGAGAGTGCGAAAACCGTTACCGTCGAACTCGCTTTCGATGCAGTGATGGTTCGTAACGACGGTCTCACGCAGGACGCGATCCTGGCATCCTTCAAACGGCAGAAGGCGACGGTCGCACGCGGCGAGTAACGGCGGTCATTGCGTCGTTCTCGGTGCGCCGTTAGCATCGCCAAGGTCGCCCGAACTGTGGGGTTTTCGGTGTTGAAGCGTTTCGTTCGCCTCTGTGTCTGTCTTCTGCCTTTTGCAACGGGGGCCGTTGCAGCGAGCAGCGATACCAACGCTTCGTTCGTGACCAAGGCTGCGCAGGCCTACATGATCGAGGCGTCCACTGGCACAGTGCTTCTTGCGAAGAACGAGAATCAGACCTTCTCGCCGGCCTCGCTTGCTAAGCTGATGACGGTTGATCTCGTCTTCGACGCGCTCACAAAGAACCAGATCACGCTCGATACGCTGTATCCCGTTTCCGAATATGCCTGGCGAACCGGCGGTGCGCCGTCGCGCACGGCGACGATGTTCGCCGCCCTCAAATCGAATGTCCGCGTCGAGGATCTGATCAAGGGTATTGCCATTCAAGGCGCCAATGACAGCTGTATCATTCTTGCGGAAGGAATGAGCGGTAGTGAGCCGGCCTTTGCGGCGGCCATGACGCGGCGCGCCAAAACGCTCGGCATGGAGCAGTCTATTTTCGAAAATTCGACGGGGTTGCCTGACGGCAAGAGCAAGACGACGGTGCTTGATATGGTGACGCTGGCTGCCGAATTGCAGAAGTCCTACCCGAACCTATACCTGTATTTCGCTCAGCCCGATTTCGAATGGAACAGGATCTTCCAGCGCAACCGCAACCCGCTGCTCGGTTTCGGCATGGGGGTTGATGGCCTGGCGACAGGTTTTGCGGAGGGGGAGGGATACTCCATCGTCGCTTCAGCCGAACGCGACGGTAGGCGGCTCTTTATGGCACTGGGAGGTATTGCCTCCGACAAGGAGCGCACCGAAGAGGCCAAGCGCGTGCTTGAATGGGGGCTGACAGCCTTTGAAAGCAGGCAGATTTTTGGCGATGCGGAAGTGATTGGGCAGGCGAGCGTTTACGGCGGAGCGTCACGAAACGTCGATCTTGTCGCGAAGACGCCTGTGAGCGTCTACATACCAATCAGCAATCCCGAGCGGTTGTCCGCACGCATCGTCTACCGTTGGCCGTTGACGGCTCCCGTGGAGGCGGGCCACGAAATCGGAACATTGCGGATCTCTGCTGGGGGTCGTCTGCTGCGTGAGGTGCCGCTCTACACGAAAGAAACCGTGGCAGTCGGCTCATTGGGCAGCCGCGCCGTCGATGCGCTCATGGAGCTCGGCGAGACGTTGCTGTTCTCGTGGCTGTGGGATAAGCCCGAGCCCACGTGATCGCCATATTCGCCGTTCAGGGTGAGAGTTGTCGTCGGGCGGTTTCGCTTTTCGCTGCCTTCCGCTAGATGTACGGCAGTGGTGTGGGTGATCGCCGTAATGCAGGAAGTAGTCATTGGCATCCGGTACTGGGTTGTTTGTAACGTTTGAAGGCGGGGAGGGTGCGGGCAAGTCGACGCAGATCCGCCGCCTTGCCGAGTCTCTCCGTGCTCGCGGCTACGACGTGCTGTTGACGAGAGAGCCGGGTGGTTCGCCCGGCGCGGAAGCCGTGCGTCATGTGCTTCTGTCGGGTGCTGCCGAGGCCTTTGGCACGCGCATGGAGGCAATCCTGTTTGCAGCGGCACGCAGTGATCACGTCGAGGAAGTCATCCGACCGGCTCTAATGAGCGGCAAGGTGGTCCTTTGCGATCGTTTCATGGATTCGTCCCGCGTCTATCAGGGTGTGACCGGCAATCTTGAATCGGAATTCATCGAGGCGCTGCAGCGCGCCGCCGTCAATGGCATCGTCCCCGATTGTACGCTTATTCTCGATCTGCCGGCGCTAGCCGGTCTGGAGCGCGCCCGGAGGCGGGGTGCTGCTGGCGATGTGGGTCCGGATCGGTTCGAGAAGGAGGAGCTCGAAACCCACGAGAAGCGTCGGGAAGCGTTTCTTGACATAGCCGTGCGGGAGCCTGACCGTTGCCACATCATCGATGCGATGCGGACCGAAGAGGTTATTGCGGCGGAGATTCTGGATGCCGTCCAGAAGCGACTGCCGCACCCGGCAGCGGCCAAGATGGCGGAAGCAGCTCATGAGTGATGAACGGCCAGGATTGCTGGACGGTGCCATCTGGCCAGCCGAGAACATGAAACTATTTGGCCACGAGGATGCCGAGGCATTTCTGGCGCAGTCATACCGTTCGGGTAAGGGCCATCACGCGATCCTGATAGAGGGGCCAGCGGGCATCGGCAAGGCGACGCTGGCGTTCCGCTTTGCAAACCATGTGCTTACACATCCGGATCCAGCCAGTGCACCGGAATTGCTGGGCGATCCCGATCCGGCCTCGTCCGTCAGCCGCCAGATTGCTTCCGGCGCGTCGCATAACCTGCTTCACCTGGCGCGACCGGTCGACGAAAAGACAGGGAAGATCAAGTCTGCCATCACAGTCGATGAGGTAAGGCGGGCAGGGCGGTTCTTCTCGCAGACCTCGGGCACCGGCAATTGGCGCATCGTCATCATCGACCCAGCCGATGACATGAACCGCAATGCCGCGAACGCGATTCTGAAGATTCTCGAGGAGCCACCGAAGCGCGCGTTATTCCTGCTGATCTCGCATGCACCCGGCAAACTGTTACCGACAATTCGCTCGCGTTGCCTGCCATTGAAACTTGCGCCGCTTGATGACTGTGCCCTCGGCGCTGCGCTAGCACATCTTGGCATCGACGCCGCCGATCACGACCTTCTTGCGGCAGCGAACGGTAGCGTGGGCGAGGCGCTGAAGCTTGTGAATTATGGCGGCGGCGAGATCATTGCCGCCTATAACGAGGTTCTGCAAACGCAGGGCGCATCCGCCCGGCGGGCAATGCACCGGCTGGCGGATGCGCTTTCCAGCAAGGATAGCGATACGATCTTCGAATTCTTCGCCAGCTATGTCGGCGAAGATCTGATGCGCAGGGCGCGGGCCGCGGCGATTGCGGGGCAGGTGACCGCGGCCGAGCGGCTGGCCCGGTTGCAGTCCGATATCGGCGAGCGACTGACGGTTTCCGATGCCTACAATCTGGATCGCAAGCAAACGATCCTCGGTATCCTCGGAGACATCAAGCAGCCTGGTCCTTGATCACGGCGCGAGCAGCTTCCATGCGACGACGCCGAGCGTCAACGCCAGCACGATGCGGATCGTCCGTTCATGAAGCTTCGGTGCGATCAGGCTACCGGCGACGATGCCGGGGATTGACCCCAGCAGAAGAGCAAACAGCATGCCCCAGTTGATCTCGCCGATCATCCAGTAGCCCATGCCACCGATCAGCGTCAGGGGAACGGCGTGCACGATGTCGGAACCGACGATCTCGCGGACATCAAGGCGCGGGTAGAGCACGAGCAGTACCGTCACGCCCAGGGCGCCTGCGCCAACTGATGTCAGCGTCACCAGGATGCCAAGTGCCAGGCCAAGCACCGTTGTCCAGATGCCAATCGTGACTGGCTTGGGCGGGGAGCGCTCTCCGATTGCATGGAGCGCGAACGCCAGAACTTGCTTGCGAAAGAGCAGCATCAATGCGGTCATGACAAGCAGCCAGCCAAGCGCTGTCGTGATCGTGTGGGCGACTTCCACGCTCTTTCGGTCGACACCGGCCATCAGCCAGAGCATCAAGAGGGCGGCCGGAACGCTGCCGGCGGCAAGACAGCCGACAATGCGCCAGTTTACCCTACCGTGGATCCCGTGCACCGCCGTTCCTGCTGTCTTGGTAACCGCAGCGTAGAGCAGATCGGTTCCGACGGCTGTGGCCGGATGAATACCGAAGACCAGCACCAGGAGAGGCGTCATGAGCGATCCGCCGCCAACTCCCGTGATGCCGACCAGAGCGCCGACGAGAAGCCCCGAAAGGGAGTAGAGGGGGTTGAAACTGGAAAGGTCAGTCAAGCAAGCGACCTCGAGCCTGCGCGTGAAATGGTGCTGCCGAGTGCTGAAGATGTCACGTCGCTGTTGCTCCGCCTTTGAGTTTTCTTTGGGTAGAATGCGTCTAAAATCGAGTCAAGTGCAGCACGTCCGTCATCGGTAAATCGCCGATGCTTTCGAAACTTGGTGTTTCGCTTCGTCATGACATGCGCTAAGAGCGGCTGACAAATTTTATAGAGTAAGCCGGACACGAATGGCCGCCATGACAGACAAGACACCCTTCTACATAACCACCGCGATTTCCTACCCGAACGGCAAGCCGCATATCGGCCACGCCTACGAGCTGATCGCGACGGATGCCATGGCGCGCTACCAGCGCCTCGACGGCAAGGATGTCTTCTTCCTGACGGGCACGGATGAGCACGGCCAGAAGATGCAGCAGACGGCGCGCGCCGAAGGCATCTCGGCACAGGAGCTTGCCGACCGCAACTCCGGCGAATTCGAGGCTATGGCGAAGCTGCTCAATGCGTCGAACGACGATTTCATTCGCACGACACAGCAGCGTCACCACGAGACCTCGCAGAACATCTGGAACCTGATGGCCGACAACGGCGATATCTACAAGGATTCCTACGCCGGCTGGTACTCGGTGCGTGACGAAGCTTACTATCAGGAAAACGAGACCGAGCTGCGCGCCGATGGTGTGCGCTATGGCCCGCAAGGCACGCCTGTCGAGTGGGTCGAAGAGGCGAGCTATTTCTTCAAGCTTTCCGAATATCAGGACAAGCTGCTCGCGCACTACGAAGCCAACCCGGATTTTATCGGCCCGGCCGAGCGTCGGAACGAAGTCATCTCTTTCGTGAAGTCGGGGCTCAAGGATCTCTCGATCTCGCGCACGACGTTCGATTGGGGCATCAAGGTACCGAACGACCCGTCTCACGTCATGTACGTCTGGGTTGACGCCCTGACGAACTACATTACGGCGACCGGCTACATCGAGGATCGCAACGGTCCCCGCGCGAAGTATTGGCCTGCCGATGTTCACATCATCGGCAAGGACATCATCCGCTTCCATGCGGTCTATTGGCCTGCTTTCCTGATGTCGGCGAAGCTGCCACTTCCCAAGCGCGTCTTCGCGCACGGCTTCCTGCTCAACAAGGGTGAGAAGATGTCGAAGTCGCTCGGCAACGTCGTCGACCCGGTCAATCTGGTGAACCACTTCGGCCTCGATCAGGTGCGCTACTTCTTCCTGCGCGAAGTCTCCTTCGGCCAGGACGGCAGCTACAGCGAGGAGGCTATCGGCACCCGTATCAACTCTGACCTTGCCAACGGCATCGGAAACCTCGCGAGCCGCTCGCTGTCGATGATCGTCAAGAACTGCGACGGCAAGATCCCGGAATGCGGTCCGCTGACGGATGAGGACAAGGCGATGTTGGCTCAGGCCGACGCGCTGCTCGCTACGACACGCGACGATATGGGCAAGCAGCTCATCCATCGTGCTCTGGCCTCGATTATCTCCGTCGTTTCGGAAACCGATCGCTATTTCGCCAGCCAGGAGCCATGGGCTCTGAAGAAGATCGATCCCGCGCGCATGGGCACTGTGCTCTACGTCACGGCCGAAGTCGTCCGCCAAATCGCCATTCTGCTGCAGCCATTCGTGCCGGAATCGGCTGGCAAGCTGCTGGATCTCGTTGCTGCTCCTGCCGATAAGCGCGGCTTCGCAACACTCGGCGAGGCCGGCCGCCTCCTCGCCGGCACACCGCTCGAAGCGCCGAAGCCAGTGTTCCCGCGTTACGTCGCGCCGGAAGCGTGAGGACGCCATGCTGATCGATACGCATTGTCATCTGGATTTCGCCGACTTCGAAGAGGAGCGGGACGAGATCGTCAAGCGCGCTCACGACGCCGGCGTCAAGCAGATGGTGACGATCTCGACGCGGGTGCGCAAGCTCGACGGCCTTCTGGCGATCACGGAGAGATATCCGTCGGTCTTCTGTTCTGTCGGAACCCATCCGAACAACGCCGGAGATGAGCTCGACATTCAGACCGAAGAGCTGGTGCGGCTGGCCAAGGCCCATGAGAAGATCGTGGCGATCGGGGAGGCTGGTCTGGACTATTTCTACGACGTGCAGAAGCCAGAGGACCAGAAGACGGGACTGCGGCGCCATATCGATGCATCGCGCGAAACACAGCTGCCGCTGGTGATCCATAGCCGCAGCGCCGATGAAGACATGGCGGCAATCCTGACAGAGGAAACGGGCAGGGGGGCGTTTCCCTTCATTCTCCATTGCTTCTCGTCGGGCGCGGAACTGGCAAGGGTCGGAGTCGAATTGGGCGGCTATGTCTCATTCTCTGGCATTCTGACATTCCCGAAATCAGAGGAATTACGCGACATTGCCAAGACTATCCCTCATGATCGCTTATTGGTCGAAACGGACGCGCCGTACCTTGCGCCGAAGCGCTGGCGCGGCAAGCGCAACGAACCTTCCTACGTGGTGAACACCGCCGAGGTTCTGGCCGAGACGCTCGGACTTAGCTACGCAGAGATGGCGCGGATCACGACGGAGAACGCATTCCGCATTTTCTCAAAGATGCCGAGGATCTGACAGCGTGGGATACAGACGGCGTTTCACCATTCTCGGCTGTTCGTCGTCGCCCGGCGTTCCTCGCATTACAGGTGACTGGGGCGCCTGCGATCCAGCCAATCCGAAGAACCGCCGTACCCGTGCGGCCTTCATGGTGCAGCAATTTGATGACAACGGTGGCGTCACCACCGTCGTTGTCGACACTGGGCCGGACTTTCGCGAGCAGATGATCGCCGCCGGCGTCACGCACATCGATGCGGTTCTCTATACACATCCGCATGCCGACCACATTCATGGTCTCGACGATCTTCGCGGCTATTTCTATGGATCACAGCAACGCGTTCCTATCCATGCCACGAAGGAGACGATGGATCGCATTCGCCAGGGGTTCGGCTACTGCATGGAGACGCCCCCCGGCAGTAACTATCCGCCGATCGTCGAACCCAAGATCATTGAATGCATCGACCTGCCGCTGCGAATTAGCGGCGCCGGAGGCACGATTTCATTCCGTCCCCACACACAGCAGCATGGTGATATCACGTCGCTGGGATTCCGCATCGGAGATGTCGCTTATTGCAGTGATATCAGTGACTTTCCTCCGGAAACTGTCACGAAACTTCAGGATCTCGATGTCCTGATTATCGACGCGCTGCAGTACCGATATCATCCCAGCCACCTGTCGCTGGAACAGTCCTTGGACTGGATTGATCGTCTGAAGCCAAAGCGGGCAATCCTGACCCACATGCATACCCCGCTCGACTACGACACCGTTATGGCCGAGACGCCGGACCACGTCACACCAGCTTATGACCAGATGAGCTTCGATATCGAGTTGGCGGAGCTGGAAAGCGTCTGAGACCCGTCTGACGCTTTTTAGCATGCGCTTCGCGCTCTCTGGCGCTGAAACTTCTCATGCCAGGGCCGCCGTTAAAGCGGCGACCGGTAAAGGGCGAGTGATTTTCTCAACAAGCATCAACGTACGTTCATAATGAGCTGAAAGAGAAGGTCTTTTTTAAATCTGATCCGGGTCGTCTTGATGACGTTCGCGGTGGACATCAATTGCCCCGATAGTTCCATAATCTATCTTATGCGATTCACAAATGTAGCCGGGTGGGTTCAAGGATGAAGTGCGACTTGCGAATGATACCAATGGGTTATCACTCGCAAGGAAGATGCAATGAAACGGACCTACTCCCATATTGATCTGGATGAACGACGCAAGATCGCCCGGTGGC